>JAYTHQ010000184.1:0-4612 GCA_043732445.1 Bdellovibrionales bacterium
TTTACCGCGAGCGACCAGCGCGCGAGACGCTCTTCGCGGGCTATCGCAGATATTTTCGGCTTGAAAGTTTTGTCGATCTTCCAAATCTTTTTAATGTCATCAAGATCCGAAAACACGCCCGCGCCCAGCGCGGCCAAGTAAGCTGCGCCCGCCGAAGTGGTCGTGATCATTTGCGGACGCACAACATCGACGCCGAGGTAATCGGCTTGCAGCTGCATCAAAAGATTATTGCCAGAAGCGCCGCCGTCGACACGAACGCTGCGCAGATCGCGGCCCAAATCTTTTTGCATCGCGATTAAGATATCAGCATTCTGTAAAGCCATCGCTTCAAGCGTTGCGCGCGCGATGTGCGATCGAACTGTTCCACGCGTGAGCCCTGAAATTAAGCCGCGTGCATGCGGATTCCAGTGCGGCGCGCCGAGGCCGGTGAGCGCCGGAACAAATTCCACTCCGCCGGAGTCTTTCACCTGCGCAGCAAGTGCCTCGATGTCAGAACTTTTCTTAACAAAACCCATTTGGTCGCGCAAAAACTGGACGGCGGCGCCACAGATAAACGCTCCGCCTTCGAGAGCGTAAGTGATTTCTTTATCCCCTTTTAAACGCCAGGCTGCCGTGGTGAGCAAACCTGATTTTGAGCGCAGGCGTTTTGTGCCGGAATTAATTAATAAAAAACTGCCGGTCCCAAACGTACATTTACTTTCGCCCTCTTCAAAACAAGCCTGCCCAAACAGCGCTGCCTGCTGATCACCGGCAATGCCGGTGATCGGAATTCCGTCGGGCAAAATTTTGAAGCCTTTCGTTTCGCCGAAAAATCCGGCCGAGTCTTTGATCTCGGGCAAAAGCTTTTCGGGCACGTGAAAGAACTTAAGAAGATCGTCATCCCAGTGCCCGGTTTTCAAATCCATCAACTGCGTTCGCGATGCGTTTGAAACGTCGGTCGCGTGCGAGACCCCGTTGGTCAATCGCCACAGTAAATAGCTGTCGATCGTACCGGCGGCCAGCGCGCCGTGCTCGGCTCGCTCACGAACGCCCGACACGTTATTTAAAATCCAACGAAGCTTTGATGCCGAAAAGTACGGGTCTATGACGAGACCAGTTTTTTCACGAATCATGTCTTCATGGCCTTCGCGCTTCCAGCGGTCACAGTCGTCAGACGTACGCCGATCCTGCCAAACGATCGCGTTATAAACTGGCTTTAACGTCTTTCTGTCCCAGACGACCACGGTTTCACGTTGGTTCGTAATGCCGACGGCCGCGATCTCTGAGCCTTTTGCGTGAGCTTTTTTTAAACACGCTTCGATGGCGCCTAAAACACTGGACCAGATATCATCGGGCTTATGCTCGACCCAGCCCGGCTTCGGAAAAATCTGCCGGAATTCCTTGTTCACGTTAGCGATCGAGCGGCCCTTTAAATCAAGTAAGTTAACCGTTGTCCCGGTTGTGCCTTGATCGATGGCCAAAAGAAACTTCGCTGTCGAAGCGCGCGGCTTTTTCATATACTCTGTCCTCACGTGCGAAGCCTAAAAGATTTTCTAAGCCTATTTTCCAGCGCTACCGATGACAATGGGAATCGACAGAAGGTCTTTGGCCTCGCTGATCTCGATCCCGAAACGCTGGCTTACAAGGTGATTCCGCACTTTGTCGGCGAATTGGCCAGGAAGTACTTTCGACTAGAGGTCGAAGGCCTTGAGAACATCCCAAAGCGCGGCCCTGTTTTAATCACGCCAAATCATTCTGGCTACTCCGGGTTTGATGCGCTTCTCTTGGCCCACGAGATTTTTAAATCATCGGGGCGAGTGCCACGCGTAATGACGCATCATTTATGGTTCATGTTCAAAGCCACTTCGATTCCGGCCGAGAAAGTCGGCTTCATCGAGGCCAATACCGCCAACGCGATGGCCCAGTTGAAAAAAAACAATGCGGTCATTTTATTTCCCGAGGGCGAGTATGGAAATTTCAAACCCTCAACCGAACGCTACCACCTTCAAGAATTTAAGCGCGGCTTCGTGCGCATGGCAATTCAGCGGCAGTGCCCGATCGTTCCAACGTTAATTATTGGGGCCGAAGAAACTCATATCAACTTAGCGCAGCTCAAATTCACGAAGTATCTTCGAGGCGTTGTTTTACCACTTCCGCTCAACGTGATTCCGCTACCGGCAAAATGGAAATTTATTTTTCTCCCGCCCATTGACTTGCCTTACAAGCCGAGCGCCGCCGACGACCGAGAGCTCGTCGCCGAAATCGCGTCTGAGATTCAACAAACTATGCAGCGAGCGCTGACGGAACAACTGAGCAAGCGCACGTCGATCTTTTAACTCTGTGGTTCGCGAAGAACGGCTTCAATTAAATTTTGTGTTTCTTCCGACGACCAATCGGAAGCGCCCGAGCTGCTAAAAACGAGTCGGCCCTGCCGGTCAATGACGAACGTCGACGGCAACATGTCGACTTCGAACTGATTCGCGAGATCTTTGTTGACGTCGTAGAATGTTGGAAACTCGATTTTCTTTTTAGGCCAAAACTCTTTGGCAAATTCCTTGCCGGTAGTTCCATCATCGACGTTGATCGGAACCACGCGGAGGCCGCGCGCGTGGAACTTTCGGTCGATCTCGGCGAAAGTCGGTAGCTCCGAGAGGCAAGGGCCACACCAGCTGGCCCAGAAACTCAAAATCACGACGTTTCCACGAAAATCAGAGAGTTTTTTCGTAACGCCGTTTTCGTCTGTTATGATGAAGTCCTGAAGAGGCTTGCGCTCAGCGATCTCTGCGGGATCGTCGGGTTCGATTTGGTGGGCTTTTAACCGTTCATGAGTTGCCCATTGAGACGTGACGTAACCGACGGCTGCAAGTGCAACGACGCCCGCCAAAATCACCATCTTCAGCCAGAGCGAAAGACGAAAATCGGTTGGTTTACCGGGAGGCGTTTCAGGTGTCGAAGGATCGAAGTCAGAACTCATCTCAGAAGACTACCGACAAAAAAGATTTCGGTCAAAGTGGCCAAATCGTCGTCGAGTATCTGTTATTGCTGACGGTAGCGGTCGTCGTCGCGGCTCTCATCACGAAAACCATGGTGAGCCATGATCCAGCAAATCCTGGATTCGTATTGAGTGCCTGGCGGAACATCGTCGACACCATCGGCGCCGACAAAGCCGACGACATCAACCGTTAACGCTCTAGACTAACGATTTGATCCATCTCGCGGCAAAGGCTCTCGAGATCTTGGTCGTCGATCGGACCGCGAACTCCCACGACGTAATCATTCCCGAGGCGACTCCGTGTGATCTGCGTACCGACTTCGGCGCCGGCACCCGTCGGCTTTGGATCATCGGAAAACGAGAGATCAAATGTCTCTTCGTTCGGGTACATCATCACGAAAATATTTTGACCGCGCGCTTTGAATGAACCGCGAGCTTGCTTGCGAACATCACCGAAACGCTCTTGAAGATTGAAGTAGAGCTTCAAAGCTTGCGCTTCTTGAAACTGCGCAAAATAAATACGAATTGGGCCATCAAAAATGGCGGCATTGAAGACCGGTGAAAAAAACCGGCTTTGCGTAACGAAGGTTACGTTCTCTGTAGTCTCCATATCCAACTCCTTCCGTAGAGCGATCTGTCTCTCTAGCGACGATCCCTCAGCATCCTGCCGAGAGGAGACGTCTCCTTCAAGACTAGGCAGACGGAAATTCGCAATGCAAATTCTTTTTTAGCCGGGAAAAGCGAGGTCTAGGTTTTTGATTTGAGACGGCACTCGAACGCTTCACGCCTCTCGCCCTTGGCAAAAAGTTCTCGCGATCGGCATTTGTCCCACATCTAAGAAAAGTTCCTCAAGCCCGCCGGTGAGCACGTTAAAATCACAGCTCTTTCCGACTTCGAGCGAGCCGATGTCTGAACCCAAACCCAGCGCATGCGCGGCGCCGACGGTGTAGGCCACGAGAGTTTCGGCAAGTGACATCTTCATGTGCACGCGCGCTAAAACTCCGACTAGGGCGACGTCTTGCGACGGTGCCGTACCGGGGTTGAAGTCGGTCGAAAGAGCCACGCGCGCTCCCGCATCGATCATTTCCCGCGCCTTCGGATAAGCACAGTTCATGTAAAGATCCGAACTCGGCAAGAGAACGCAGGTCACCTCGCTTTTCGCGAGTGCCGCGATCTCTTTCGACCCCAGTTGAACTAAATGATCGGCGCTCGAGCACTTCATTTCGATGGCTAGCGCAGACCCGCCGTTGAGAGTGAGTTGGTCGGCGTGAATCGAGCTCGACAAACCTAACTTCGTGGCGGCTTCAATAAAGCGACGAGCAGTCTTCGCACTAAAGTAACCGTCTTCAACAAACGCGTCGACACGAGTTGCAAGTTTTTCTCTTGCCACTTCAGGCAAGTATCGAGAGATCAACTCATCGACGTAATCGTCGGCCGAATTGAACTCAGCAGGCACCGCATGCGCGCCCAAAAAAGTCGAAACGATGCGCGCATTTTTCAGACCTTTCGCCGCGCGAAGCATCTTGAGTTCGTCTTTCAGTCGAAGTCCGTACCCGCTCTTGACTTCAACCGTGGTGACACCTTGATCGATAAACCGGTCGATCCGCTTTTGCCCGAGCTCACGGAGTTTAGTCTCGGACG
>JAYTHQ010000185.1:0-1287 GCA_043732445.1 Bdellovibrionales bacterium
GCGGCTTCAATTGCTTGCTTGACGACCGATAAAATCAGCTCTTTGTGTTCACTAATCTCGCCCATCGCGATTTTCTTTGCCATTACGTACGCCAGCCTAACGATGTGCGATTCGTTAAATGCCACGAGCTCGGGTTTCAAGTTTTCGATCGACAACAAAAGCTGCTCAAGATTTCCGAGGCGTAGAGCATACTCTTCGCTTGATTCTTGATAAGCCTTCTCACGACCCTCTTCGAGACCCAGCTGGTAAGCTTGTTTGTAGGCTTCTTCCTGAAGCTCTTTGAGGCGACCGAGCGCCTCGCGCTCGACGCGCTCCTCAATCGAAACCCGCTCAAGGTCAGCGATGCCAGTTTGCTGCGCCACGATTCGATCGATTCGAAACGACGACTCCAAACCCTGAGATTCTCGTGACGACTGATACGCAATGAAGCCCGACGCCGCCGGCGTCACGACTTGAGGAAATTTTCGCGGACTGTACGAGACCGCGATTTTCTGAGCGTCGTCTTTCGAAAGAACCGATTTTGCCAAACAAACGTCCTTCTTTAACTAGCGACCCTAGAAAGTACCGGAGGCACTTCCGACAAAAATCAGACCAGAGCGTCTTCTGAGCCGCCTCGAGCGATGAGAATCTTGCCTTCGCTCTCGAGGCGCCGCGCGACGTTGACGATTTCGACTTGCGCCGTCTCGACGTCGGACAAACGTGATGGCCCCATATTCGAGAGATCGTCTTTGAGCATCTGCGCCGCGCGCTGAGAGATATTTTTGAAGATTTTTTGACGAATCTCTTCGTTGGCAGTCTTGAGCGCAAGCAAAAGCTTGTCGTTCGGAACTTCCTTGAGGAGTGTTTGGATGCCCTTGTCGTCGATCTTGACGATGTCTTCGAAAACGAACATCAGTTTGCGAATCTCTTCGGCAAGAATCGGGTCTTTCTCCTCGATTCGCGACATGATCGCTTTCTCAGTGTTCTTATCCATGACGTTGAGCATTTCCGCAACCGGTTGGACGCCGCCGAGGGCCGCTTGTTCAACCGTACCAATGGTCGCGAGTTCTTCTTTCAAAACGCGGTCGACTTCGGCAATCAATTCGGGAGCGACGTGGTCAAGGTTCGCCATCCGCAAGACGACTTCGGCTTGAAGGGCTTCCGGAAGCCGCTTTAAGACTTCGCCTTTTTTCTCAGGCTCTAAATGCGCAAGAATCACCGATACTGTTTGCGGGTGTTCATGGATCAAGAAGTTCGCCAACGATTTTGCATCTACGACTTCGAGACTCTCAAGCGTTGGTCGAGACG
>JAYTHQ010000186.1:0-4591 GCA_043732445.1 Bdellovibrionales bacterium
GCTCGTTCTTTTGCTAAGCGGTCGTCACGGGCAGCGGCTGTTGCGGCCGTCTTGCCGCGAACTCCACGCCGCGAATCAAGACCAAACAGATTCGCGAGATCTTGCGCATCTTTGATCCAGGTGATCTTTTTTTGCAAACTCTCGTCGAGATCGCCCAAGTGTTTGCGATTTGAAGTCGGCAGCACAAAATTTGTAAAACCGAGTTTATCGGCCTCGCGCACGCGCGCTTCGACCATCGAGACCGCGCGGACTTCGCCGGTCAAACCAATCTCACCGAAGAAGCAGGTTTTTGCACCGACCTCTTTATCGGTTTCGGTGGAAATCAAAGCGGCTGCGACCGCGAGATCGGCTGCCGGCTCGATCAATTTTAAACCGCCAACTACGTTGATAAATACGTCGGCGTTCGCGAGGCGAAGACCGAGATGTTTATTCAGTACCGCGATTAGTAAATGAACGCGGTTGACGTCAAAGCCAATTGACGTACGACGCGGTTGCGGCATCGGTGTAAAATTTGTTAACGCCTGAATTTCGCAAAGGAGCGGGCGAGTTCCTTCAACAGAACAAAAGACGGCCGAGCCGATGAGGCGCTCGCCGCGCTCTTCGAGAAAAAGTTCAGAGGGGTTTTGCACTTCGATGAGCCCGCGCGAATCCATCTGGAAAACACCGAGCTCGTGCGTTGCGCCAAATCGATTTTTTAGAGCACGCAGCAGTCGGAACTGGTGCGAGAGATCACCTTCGAAAGATAAAACTGTATCGACCATGTGCTCGAGAACTTTGGGCCCCGCAATCGTACCTTCTTTGGTCACGTGACCGATTAAGAAAACGCTGATGCCGCTCCCTTTAGCAAAACCCATCAGCTGAGCTGCGCACTCGCGAACTTGGCTAACCGAGCCCGGCGCCGACGGAATTTCGGGTGAGAAAACCGTCTGGATCGAGTCAACAATCATCACGTTGGGTTTCACTTGGCGTGCGAGTTCACGAATGTTTTCAAGATTGCTCTCGGCGGCCATGTGAACAAGGCCGGACGTGACGCCAAGGCGTTGCGCACGAAGTGCCGATTGATTCACAGACTCCTCGCCGGAGACGTAGAGCACGGTTTGTTTGCCGTACGCGAGCCCACCTGCCATTTGCAAAAGCAGAGTCGATTTACCGATGCCCGGGTCGCCACCGAGCAGAACAAACGAACCTTCAACTAGACCTCCGCCGAGCACACGGTCGAGTTCTTTGTAGCCGGTTGAGGCCCGGCCGATTTTGATGTCTTGAACGCTTTGGTCGAGAGAAATAATTTGCGGCGCCGACGTCGTTGTCGAGGCCGCGCTCCAGCCTTTTTGACGAGTTGAGACGGCTGTCTCGGGGATCAGCGTTTCTTCTTGAAACGTGTTCCAGGAGTCGCAATCGGTACAGCGGCCTTCCCAGCGTGAGCGTTGGGCGCCGCAATTCTGGCAGACGTAGACGGACTTCGCTTTGCCTTTGGCCATGGTGACTCCCGTTTCGGAATTTTCGTAGAGCTTTTTCCCGTCGATCTTGAGTATCATGAACAGCTCACGTGGACAACTCGATGGACGGGCTCGGAATGGTCTTTATTAATTCGGCTAAACAGCTGTTTTCTCTCTCTTTTGTCGTCGTTGGCGCGGTACTCTTTGCGCCCTCCTCTGAGGCCCGAAAGCCGGCCTCGGTCAGGCCAGAAACCGACATCATTAGAAAAGCGCAAGGCCTCGCTGATCTCGGCAAATACGATGATGCCATGACGGTTCTCCGCGGCGTCGCGCTAAAAGAAGCCGAATCTTCAAAACGCGCGTTAACGCACCTTGCGTTGGCCGTCATTTTACAAAAAGCGACGCGCGATTTGGATGCCGAAGCTGAGTACACCAGCGCCATCAACGAGGGTGGGCTTCGCGTCGCCGACTACGCCTATTACGAACGCGGGCTCATTCGAAAAAAAGCCGGGAAGTTTGCGGACGCGCGTTCGGATTTTCAGCAGGTACTTAAATTGAAGCCGTCGCCCTCAACCGAAACTGATGCCCAATATGAGTTGGGGCTGCTGTTGAGTGCTAGCAAAAAGTGGAAAGAAGCGGCGCTCGAATTCAAGAGCTTGAGAAAGAAAACGCGCGGGACCGAACGTTACACCGACGTGATTTATAATTTGCTACGGGCCGAACGGCACACGGGTGCCGACGACCGTGGTTGCTTGTGGGCACGCGAACTCTACGCGAAATTTCCCGCCTACACGCAACTGAGCGAATGGGGACCGATCCTAGAGAAAAATAAAATTGATGATGGAGTTTTAGGCTGCCGATTGAAACCAGATGATCTGAAAACGCGGATTCGACGTTTGCAACTGTCGGGATTTTCAGAGCGTGCGGTGAAAGAGCTCGAAAGTTTGAAAGCCGAGACGGGCGATGATCAGCACCTTCAGGTCGACACGATGTTAGCGACCCACTTTATTTCAGAAGGGCAAGTCGACGACGCGCTGAAGCTTCTGATGAAGCACTACGAAGCCGAAAAGTCTCAACCCGCCTATTTAAATCTGCTGGCAAAAGCGCTGTCTCGCGCTGGCGATTATCAGGGTGCAATTGGCGCGTATCAAAAAGCGTTTGACTCAGCTCCACATGCGCACGAAGCGGCGAATATGCTGTTCCAGGCCGCTTTCACGAGCTATCAAATTCAAGATTATGACGGGGCGACTCGGCGCTTTGGCGATCTCGTGCGCCGATTTTCGAACTCAAAGCTCGCTCGCGATGCCCGTTGGCACTTAGCGTGGATGCGATATTTACGCGGAGATTACCAAGGCGCTCTCGAGCGATTCAACGAGCTTTCGAAAGCACCTGTCTTTCGAATCGTACGCAGACACGGCAAAAGATTTCGCTCCGGCAGAGGCGAGGCCGACACGATTGCATCTGAGCGAATTAAATATTGGTCGGCGATGAGTCTTCTCAAGCTTGGCCGTAATCAAGAGGCGGTGCCGATTTTTCAAACTCTAGTCCGCGACCCCGCGATAGGTTACTACTCGGTGCTTTCGTTTTATCGTTTGCTAGAAGTTCCGGGAGCTCAACTTCCGGCGGGCGTCGAAATTCGCTTAGGATTAAAAAAGACCGACGCTTCGGGCGCCGCGGTTGCACCGACCGAGGATGAGTTAAAAACTGCGGCGGCCGTGGCCGCCGAGGTCGAGAGTGATGACGTCAGCGCACTCGCCGCGACCGATGAGGTCGCCGACGCTGACGGCGATCCGTCGCTCGAAGCGAGCACCGAAGCCGACAACGCCGACGCGAAAGCAGACGCTGATTTCAAAGTCGTTGGTTTCGCGGTGAAGTTCGAGCGGGCACGTGATTTGGCCGTCGTTGGGCTTCTGGGATATGCTCGGCGCGAACTTGGTGAAATCGAGAAGCGCGCGAAAAAGCCAGAGGACCGGAAACTCTTGATGGCCGAGTATGCGCAAGTTGAAAACTTTTACCGATCGAGCACGATTGGCGAACTGGGATTTGCTCCGCAACGTTTGCGCGGCGGCCTTCGCGGCGACTCGCGGCAACTTTGGGAATTTGCTTACCCGCGTGCTTGGGAGCCAGCCGTCTTGCAAAGTTCGCGGGCGACTCGCGTTCCCGAAGAATTTATTTGGGGAATTATGCGCGCCGAAAGTCATTATCGATCGGATGCACAATCGGGTGTGGGCGCCTTAGGCCTCATGCAAATGATGCCGTTCACGGGCAAAAAACTGGCGAATCTCGTGAACCTCACCTCGTTTGAGACATCGTCGCTTCTTGATCCAGAAGTGAACATTCGGTTGGGCTCGCGCTACCTTCAGCGCTTACTCGAAAAGTTTTCGGGATCCATTCCGCTCGCGGCAGCTGGCTACAACGCTGGTCCGCACCGCGTGCACGCGTGGGTACGAAATTTCGGGAGTCTCGACATGGATGAATTCATCGAGCACATTCCCTATCTCGAAACCCGCAATTACGTTAAAAAAGTGGTCCGGAATTACCAGCTCTACTCGCTCCTCTATAGCGGTGGCACTCACTCACTTCGGTGGCTCGTGCAGCCGGTCGGTGTTGAGCTTGAAGAAAAGGTTCCGACGAGAGAGGTTTGGTAACTCTTTTCTCGGGAAAGTCCCGCGAGCTGCCGATTCGGTCTGCCGATTGCTCTTCTAAGCTCTCATGGCGGGAGCGAACAAATTGAGTTTAGGTAGGGCTTACTTTAGAGTTGAAGGATCGTTGCGTCTAAGTTTTAGACGCTTCTTCGCCGTTCTTCTCATTTGCGGCATCCTTTCCCTAGTGGGGTCCGGGAGCGCGTCAGCCGCTTCGCTTTGCGACGACCTCTTTCGCTCTCCAGAATCGAAACAGTTAACGCCGGTTCATAAAATTATCGAATTCGCGGGAGCTGTGAGTTATCGCTCGGTCGCTCGTTCGAACGTCGAAGCGCTTTTCGAAGACCTCCTAAATTCATCGAAAGTTTTTGCTGACTTCGTTGCGCGGCGAGCGGCCCCTGAGAGCCTCTCGACCAAACGTAAAGCAGACTTGATCGTTCAATATCACGATGAGTTTTTTGCTGAATTTCGCGACCCTGAAAAGTTGCGCGAGTTTCAAAATCGAAGCCTTCT
>JAYTHQ010000187.1:0-1278 GCA_043732445.1 Bdellovibrionales bacterium
CTGCGCACGGCGGAGAGTCGACGGGCACCTTTTCCGGCCGATGACGTTTCGCGACGTATTCAGCTCTAACAGCGACGATTTCCGCGAAAACATCGCCGATCGGGTCTGGCTCAATTTCGTCAGAACTAGCAGGTCTCTTGAAAACATCGCCCCGGTCGGGTGACGTAAATGGCGAGACCGTGGTCGATGGCTGGCCGAATCCAAACATTGAGGAACCGCTTTCGCGATTGACCAAAGTTTGCGCGGGGCGTGCACCAAACTTGCACCCAAAGCAAAGAGGTAAAGAGTTTTATAACTGATCTTTTCTTTGAGGCGTTCACATGCGTTCAAGTTCGCTCCCGTTTCTGCTCCCGACTTTAGGTGCGCTCCTGGCCGTTGTGGCGTGCGGACCCACGAATGATCACACGCAGATTGGTGTGGCTGCGCCCAGTGATTTTTCGATCGCAATGAACTCATGCAAAAGCAGTTTAAGTGAATCGCGGGCGCGCGCAACCGGCAGTGACATGAAAAAGCTCACGGTCAAAACGTGTCAGGCCGGTGTCGGAGCGGGCGGCGTGCAAACGTTGGGTTTGGCTGATTCTCCAGTAAATTACAAAATTTCGAAGGGGGACTGGCGCCCGCTGTTTATGAAGACAAAGCCAACGGCGACACCGAATCCTAATTCAGACAACCAAGATGAACCGGCGCCTGCTACCGCGCTCGATTCCACAAATGCAAACGGGGTCGACGCGTCCGCGACGATCTCTCTGAGTATTGGAATCGATCTCGACGGCGCGCTCTCAAAAGATGAGCAGTCCGCTTTTATTGATCGTTTTAAGGAAGAGTGCCTAAAGCCCACGCAAGCGATTTTTGACCGCTCGACCCTTCATTCGTTTGGAACTTTAGCTTTTCACCCGAGCCTGACATTCAATGCTAATGATGATCTTGGCGCGGGTCGAAGCGCAAAAGATCAGATCTTAAGCCTCACTCAAGTGAAAGATACGTCTGATTTGTATTACGTCATGACGGGCTCGAGCGCTAGCCTGCGATTCTACCCATCTGGCAGGGCGAGCGATATCGCCGCATGCAAAGACGCCTTAGCTGCAAGACGAATCGACGCTGAAAATCTGTGCGGCCCCGCTCGCGAGGCCCGCAGCAGAATCAATCGTCCATTCTGTGCAGCATTTGCGCAAATGACAACCGCTTGGCTCGGGCTCTCCGATTCGAACCAAGAGTCGCGTAAGTGCGGAATCGATCTGACCAACGACGCAAAAGCGGCAAAGCCGACCGACCCATCGA
>JAYTHQ010000188.1:0-4540 GCA_043732445.1 Bdellovibrionales bacterium
CGACCTCGGGCCTGACCTAACGCAGCCGAACCCCTTAAGAATCTTGTAATTGCAAAAGCTCCTGGACCTGTGGAAACATACGTCCAGACTCTGAATGAATTGACTGCAACTTTGATTTACAACTCTGAGGCACTCACCATGGATTTGACTCCAGCATCGCCAGCTCTCGAACCTTTGCCGCTGACTCCCACGGCTTTTCGACCAGCCCCTCTACCAGTCGCCGCTGAGGCAGCTCCGCTGGTGCAGCAGCCGGCGCTCGGGGAGTACACGGACTTTCGTCTGTATTTGAAAGACGTTTATAACTTTCGACGGGCGCACGAGAGTACGGGCTTTCGGTCGTATTCGTATTCGACGTTCTCGGCGGCTGCCGATATCAAATCGCCGAATTACTTAAAACTCATCATCGATGGTCGCCGAAATATCTCCGAAGACATGATCAATCGTTTTGCGCGGGCACTTCGGTTACAGAAAAATGAAATTGATGAGTTTCGAGCGCTTGTCCGTTACGGACAAGCCTCAGAGCCCATCGAGCGGAATCAGTTTCTAAAAGAGTTGGCTGACCTTCGTGCGCGGCGGGCCCTTGAAAGCGGTGAAATCACCGAAAGTAACTGGGAGAAAGTTCCGGGCTGGATCGGCTGGGTTCTTTACGCGATGGCCGAGCAGTCCAACGTCAATTTCGAGCCTCAAACGTTGGCTCGCCTCTTTCGTGCGAAAGCGAGCGCCGACGATATTCGCGATTCGCTTCGCAAACTTCTGGATTCGGGCGAACTCACGCGCGATCTTGAGACGGGCGAGGTTTCCAAAGGGCGCGATCTCACCGAATCGCCGCAAGACTTACCGGTGCCCCTCATTCGTAAACTACAAGCGGAGCTCATTTATCTCGGAATCGAATCTCTCTTCCGCGATTCGCCCAAAGACCGTGAATTTGGCGCTATGACACTCTCGATGACCGAAGAAGAATTCCAGCAAGTGCGATTCGAATTACGGCAGATGCGTAAAAGACTACAGCGCGATATTTCTGTGAAACGAAAAGCGTCAAAGGCCGACCGCGTTTACCAGATGAATATTCAGCTCTTTCCATTGACAGAAAAAGCGTAAACATTTTTAGTTTTAAGTGAAAAAAGTGGGAACGGGCTCAATAATTTTGAGCCCGCGACATCAGAGGGGACTGAGTTTCGCCTGAACCCTGCTTCTCAATTCTCATTGAGCTCACTTTCGTTTCAGAGACGAGAGCAAGCTAGATCTAACCTCGCCCGGCCGGTGTATGGGGGGAGGGGTACCGGCCGAACGCATTAGCTCGTTCACAAAGAAAACTTCAAAACCGAGTTCATGTTCCACCTGGTAGTTGAGCAAGCCGGGTGCCAGCCTCTAGGCGCGATCTCCTGTGTTTAAACCCTGGACGAGTCTGGAGACTCTACAAAACCAGGGCCGCTGAACGGCCAAAGCTGGTCTCAAGTTTGCTAAATCCATCCTTAAACGGGGGAATACAAAGTGAAATCGAATAAAAAAGCCATTTTAGGAGTCAGACTGGCTCTGGTCGCGAGTGTTTTCGTTTTAGGGGCGACAAGTTGCACCCCCTCAAATGGCACCGGCGGTCCAAATAACGTTACGCAACAACAAAAAGTTGAGCCAGGCTCGCAGCCCCAGGCACTTTTAATTCGCAGCGATTATAAAGTCGGCGAGGTCGCCGCACTTTGTCAGGCCGCCATCGAGACCGCAAAATCGAGCTTGGCTCAAATTGCCGCGGTACCCGCAGCGATGCGAACGATCGATAATTCCCTTCTTGCGTTCGAGAACACCACCGCCACTTTTGGCGATAGCACGGCTGGCTTGACGTTCATGGGTTACGTTTCTCGAGAGGCCGCTGTGAATGCCGAAGGCAGCGACTGTGAATCGAAAATCGGTGAGTTTATGGTCGACGTTTATACGCGCCGCGATTTGTACGAAGTCGTTAAGTCGAGCACGCCGCGCGATCCGGATGAGGCACGTCTTCAAAAAGAATTAAAGATTTCTTTCGAGAAGAACGGACTCACACTTGCAGATAGCGATCTCGCGAAATTAAAAGTTATCTTAGGTGAGATCAGCAAAAAACAAGCGAAGTTTAATTCAAACTTAAACAACGACACGACGAGCACAGTATTCACCGCAGTCGAGCTTGCGGGAGTGCCCGCCGACTTTTTGTCGCGCTTGGTAAAAACCGTCGACGGTAAATACATCGTCACTACGAAAATTACTGACTACACGGTTGTCGCCGAGAACGCGACTCAACCTGAAACCCGAAAAACAAATATGTTGGCTTATTTAAATCGCGGGACTCTTGAAAATACGCAGCTTCTTCAAGAGACAACGGGCCTGCGCGCCGACGCAGCGAAGCTTCTCGGCTACAAATCATGGGCCGATTATCAAATCGACGGCCGTATGGCGGTCTCGAAAGCAAACGTCGTCGATTTCTTAAACAGCCTCAAAGGCAAGCTTGCGCAGCGAAACCGCAACGATCTTGATCAGCTTCTCAACTACAAAAAACAAATCGACCCGACAGCAACAAAGCTCGATCAGTGGGATCTCGCGTACGCGGCTCACGAGCTGATGAAGCGCGATTACAGCGTCGATGAAGAGGCCATCAAAGAGTACTTTCCGGCCGACGTCGTCGTTGAAGGCATGTTCAAGGTTTATTCGCAGATGTTGGGTGTTACGTATAAAGAAGTCGTTGGTGCGACAGTCTGGTCGCCGGATGTGAAGCTCTATGAAATTCACAACGCTACCGATAATCGCTTGATTGGCTTTTTCTACGCTGACTTTATTCCGCGCCCAGGCAAATACGGCCACGCAGCAGCTTTTCAGTTGATCAGCGGCCGCACGATCAATGGCGTTTATAATCTGCCAGTTTCTTCAATTGTCGCAAACTTCGCGCCGCCAACGCCTGGCAAGCCATCGCTGCTCCCGCACGATGATGTGGAAACGATCTTTCACGAGTTCGGTCACATCATGCACCAGACGCTGACACGTGCGAAGTACGCGAGTCTTTCGGGTTCAAACGTGGCGCAAGACTTTGTTGAAGCGCCGTCGCAGATGCTCGAGAACTGGGTTTGGTCACCAGAGATTCTGCCTCTTCTCTCGGGCCATTATCTCGATCATTCTCAAAAACTCCCGCAAGAGATGCTGGGTAAAATGTTGGCCGCCCGAAACTTCGGTCAGGGCATCCGGTACACGAAGCAACTTCTGTACGCGCTCTTCGATATCGAAATTCACTCTGGAACGGTCGCGGCTGATCCGACGACCACCTATGAGTCTCTTTATCGTTCCATCATTGGCGAAGAACCTTTGGCGGGTGCGCACTTTGCCGGAACGTTCGGGCACGTGATGGGCGGCTACGATGCGGGTTATTATGGTTACCTCTGGTCTGAGGTGTATGCGCAAGACATGTTCACGATCTTTCAGGCAGATAGTCTTTTAAGCCCTCAGGTCGGCGCCCATTACCGCTCGACAATTCTTGAGCGAGGAAATATGAGCGACGCTCTCGTGAACTTGAAAGACTTTTTGGGCCGTGATCCAAACCCTGACGCATTTTTCAAAAAACTCGGAATCTAACTTGAAAGGCTTACGTGAGCCTTTCTTTTTTAACTAGCGCCGGCTTGAGCCGGCGGCTGGGTCCTCGTGATTATTGAATGGCGTTGCACGTAAACGCGACCAACTTATAATCGCGCGCCTCGTAGTGAACCTGAATGGGTTTGCAGCAAACTTCGCAATCTTCAATGTACTCCTGGGTTCCCTCTTCAGAAAGATCAAGAAGCATCGAGATGCGCTCAAAGCAGTAGGGGCATTTGAATCGTTTCTCGACTTCCATCTTACTTTTTCTCTTTTTTCTGCTGACGTAGGTTTCCTGAACTTCAAAGTCATTCGTTACTCTGCGACAGGCCGATAAGCTCGCCGGTGCGGGCGCTATGCCCAGCCACAATACGATGAGCCATGTGCTCGTAGAAAGAAATCGGATCTATCAATCTTGCCGCGCCATGAGCAAAAACTCCCGCCAGCATGAGATCCAAAATAATTCCGTGCGAATCCGTCATCTCGAGAACTAAAACTAAAGACGTAAACGGGGTGCGCGTAACGCCTGTGAGAAATGCGACCATTCCTGCAAGCACCCAAACTTCAGGGTTGGCACCAGGAACAAAACTACTCATCCACCCGCCAAAGGCCGCTCCGCTCGCGAGTGAGGGCGCAAAAATTCCACCGACGACGCCACCGACATAAGTGAAGTAGTTCGTCAGCACGCGGGCCCAGCCGAGTGAGGCGTTGATAGGGTCGTGAGGATGCGTCAGAATTTTTGTGATGAGGCTGCGGCCCGAACCTAGCGAATCAAGCGTCGTGAAGTAAAAAATCGTTGCGACAATCAGCCCGCACGCGACCGTCATCAAGAATTTGTTCTTCATTCTCATTTTGGCGCGAACGTCGTACGCTTTGACGATGAGAAGTCCAAACGCGGCGCCGATCACGCCGATTAATGCAGCAGCAAACGCCAAGTAGAGTGTGGTCGAAAGAT
>JAYTHQ010000189.1:0-4533 GCA_043732445.1 Bdellovibrionales bacterium
GTCCATGCGCAAGCCTGCGAGATCATGACGCAAGATCGTTTGATCGCCATCCTGTCGGCACTAGTCTGCGCACCGCTGAGTCTCGTTCCGTACGGATTCTGGGAGAGTGGAGTTGAGAATAAATTGGTCGAAGGACTTTTAGGCGCAACACCCGAAACGCTTTTCTCAATCGAGAAACGCGGCGAAGGTACTGAGCTCTCGACAATGGCGCTTGCGGGCACCCGCGCGAAACTCGAGAGCGGCGACGCACAAGAACTCTTCAACGATCCGAAAGAGCGGCATGAGCACCAGATTGTCGTTGATGATTTAGTCCAACGCCTTTCGCGCTGGGGAGAAGTCAGCTTAAGCGAAACGCACGTCACCGAGTTGCCCACACTCTTTCATCTCAAAACGCGGCTCACGGTTTCATTATCTTCTGAACTTGCGAGCGCAGACGCACTTCAAGAAATCGTAACGGAACTTCACCCGACGCCTGCACTGGGAATCGCGCCGCGCAGTTTTGGTTTTCAAAACATGAACCGTTGGGATCAGGTCAGCCTCAGGGGGCGTTACGGCGCGCCCTTCGGTCTGAGGCTGAAAACGCATGGCAATGATATCCAAGATTGCCTAGTTGCGATTCGAAATGTGCAATGGAATGAATCGGCGGTTCCGACGCTGGGTTCTGGGTGCGGTTTTGTTCCGGAAAGTGTGGACGAAAAAGAGTGGGCGGAGCTGAAACTCAAACGTGAGTCGGTCAAGAAAGTTTTGCAGATATGAACCTCTCGTGGTCGCAGAAAATTCTCGAAGATTTATGCCTTCAAGGTGTCGAAGAGTTCGTTTTTTGTGCGGGCGCTCGAAATAGCCCACTCGTTTTTGCGCTCGACCGCGCGCGCGGTGTTCGTGCGTATTCGCTTTTTGAAGAACGTTCGGCTTCATTTTTTGCGCTGGGGCTTTCGCGAGCATCAGGCCGCCCAGTCGCGGTGATCACGACCTCGGGAACGGCTGCCGCTGAACTTTTACCTGCCGCGATCGAGGCGTTTCACACCGGCGTTCCGCTCATCTTGGTCACTGCCGATAGACCGAAGCGTTTGCGGGGAACAGGTGCGCCCCAAGCGATTGACCAGACCGGTCTCTTCGCAAAGTTTGTGGAACAAGAGTTCGACCTCGCAGACGCCGAGAGGCCGTCGATGGCAGGTTGGTCGCGCCGGGCGCCAGTGCACTTAAACGTTTGCTTCGACGAACCTTTGATTGACGAAAAGCTTGAGCCATTTTTGCTTGCGCCGAAAGTTTTAGATTCATTTGCGGGTCGTCCGCGCGTTGAGCGCCGAGATCAAACGTCAGACGCAACTGAAAAAGTCGCGGCAACGGAACTAAAAAAGTTTTTGACGTCGGGCCCTGGCGAACTCCTGGTGCTCGTCGGTACGCTGGAGTCAGCGCGCGAACGCAAAAGTGTTTCAAATTTTTTAGCCACCTTAAACTCGCCAACTTATTTAGAGGCCACGTCGGGACTTCGCGAAGAACCTGAATTGAACGAGTTGGCATTGCGGTCGGGCGATAAGGTCTTATCGCTTGCTCTCAAAAAGTTCGGCGTCAAGCGAGTGCTTCGTCTTGGCGGAGTACCGACAGCCAGAGTTTGGCGCGATCTAGAAGAACCAAAAGCAGATGTACAAACGTTCTCTCTCAGCTCGCTGCCGTTTCCAGGTTTGAGTCGTGGTCAGTTTTTCTGCGTCGATCTCGCCTCGGTCCTCGACGCGCTTTCGCCTCTTGCGCCGGTCAAGAAGGCCTCGCCCGCGCTATTCGAATTTGATCGTGAAACCACAAAAAAACTAGAGCAGCTTCTTAAAGATGAACCAACGGCCGAACCTAGTTTGTTCCGTGCGCTCTCGGAAAAAATTCTGGCTGGCGATTTAACTTATGTTGGCAACAGCCTGCCAATTCGCGAGTGGGATTTGGCCGCGACGCCTTTACGTGCGCATGCAGTTGAGGCGAACCGCGGCGTTAACGGTATCGACGGCCAAATCTCAACTTATTTTGGTCTCGCGACTGAAAACCGCGCCAGCTGGTGCGTGATCGGCGATCTCACTGCGATGTATGATCTGGCAGCGCCCTGGGCGGCCCTGCAGAAAAAAGTCGGCACCTGCACCGTCGTCGTGATCAACAACGGCGGCGGCAAAATCTTTCAGCGCATTTTTAATAATGAGCTATTTGAAAATCGTCATGACTTTGATTTTTCGAACTGGGCAGCTCAGTGGCGTTGGCCCTACGAAAAATGGACACGCGTTCCGGCTCAAGTAACAGCCGGCAGTTCGCGCATCGTCGAGCTCGTGCCCGACGCCGCCGCCACGCAAAGATTCTGGGATCGCTACGATGCCTTCTTCGTCTAAAACTGTGGTCGCGGTGAATGGTTTTTTAGGTCGAGAGAGTGATTGGTCGCTCATTCCGAATTTGCTTGCGCCCGAATGGGAGTTGAAGACCATCGATCTTTGGAATCAAACCGAGATTGCCAGTTATGATCTATGGGCCAAGAAAACGTCTGAGCAAATCGCCAACGGCTTTCCAAAACAGAAAAAGATTTTACTCGGCTACTCGATGGGTGGTCGCTTAGCGCTCCATTTACTCATCGCGGCCCCGCATCTTTTCGACGGGGCAGTGATCGTCTCGGCAAATCCTGGTCTCGTTTCGACAGAAGATCGCTCGCTTCGCCTAAAGGCCGACGAAGTCTGGGCGACCAAGTTCATGCGTGAGGAGTGGTCGACTCTGATGAACGACTGGAATGAGCAGTCTGTTCTCAAAACGCCAGAAAGACTTTCTGCCGACGCGATTGTTCTGAACAGAAATGAAGGTGATTTTCGTCGGCTCGCTCTCGCTCAAGCTCTCCGGAGATGGTCATTGGGTGAGCAGCGGAATCTTAGGAAAGAATTGAGTGAACTCGCGATGCCAATTCAATTTATCACCGGAGAGTCTGATCTGAAGTTTTCGGCGATTGCGCACGAGCTTGCGGGAATCACGTCGGCGGGGCCGCGTGAACATGTCGCTATTTCAGGCGCTGGTCACCGAGTGCCCTGGGACGCGCCCTCTCAATTCCGCGCCGCTCTTGCGCAGTTCTTAGCTCGCTGGTAGCTTTTCTAAATGAACGTTAAACCCTGGATCCTTGCTTTGCGCCCAAAGACCATGACGGCGGCTATCGTGCCGGTGATCGTCGGCACAGCTTTAGTGCATGCGCATTCGATGCCGGTTACGTGGTGGATTTCGATTTGTGCGGCTCTTAGCGCCAGTTTCATTCAAATCGGCACCAACTTGGTTAACGATGCGCTCGATTTTAAAAAAGGCGCCGACACCCACACGCGAACCGGTCCTCAGCGCGTGACGCAGAGTGGACTATTAACTTCACAACAGGTCATGGCGGGCGCGTTTGTTTGCTTAGCCGCGGCAACGGTTCTAGGAATTCCGCTCGTCGTGCAAGGCGGCTGGCCGATCGTCGTGATCGGTGTTGTTTCAATTGCGCTAGCCTATGGTTACACGGGTGGGCCATTTCCGCTGGCATACAAAGGCCTCGGCGAACTCTTCGTGATTTTGTTTTTTGGTCTTATCGCCGTGATGGGAACTTTCTATTTACAAACTGGCTTTGTTGATCAAATGGCGATTGTCGCGGGCCTTCAGGTCGGTTTCTTAGCGACGGTTTTGATCGCGATTAATAATCTTCGCGATGCGCCTCAAGATGCTCTCGTAAAAAAGCGCACGCTGGCGGTCCGCTTCGGTCTGACGTTTGCGCGAGTGGAAATCGCATTCTTCGTGGTGATGCCATTTTTGTTTGGATACTTTTGGTACCTGGTCGGACTACGATCGGCGGCGATCATTCCGTTTCTGGCTTTCGCGTTTGCTCGCCGTGTGATCAGCGGTGTTTTTAACAACGAGCCGAGCCCGATTTATAACAAATTTTTAGCGATGGCCGCGGGCCTTCAGATGATTTTTGGGCTCGGTTTGAGTCTCGGTTTGTGGGTTCGATGAAAATATGGACGTCACCTTACACCCTCACGCCGCGCTTGGCTTCGCTCGGCGGTCACGCAAAGTCTCGCGAGCGCGAAGGTGTGCTGATCAAGATCGATTACGATGATGGTTCGGTCGGCTACGCCGACGTTCATCCGTGGGTTGAATTAGGCGATGAGCCCCTCGGCATTCAGCTACAGAAGCTCGCAAACTTTGAAACGACGCCGCTCACGCAGCGCTCACTTGAACTTGCAACGTTAGACGCCGAAGCAAGAAAGAGCGAAACAAGCCTTTTTCAAGGTTTGAAAATTCCCGACAGCCATTTCTTAATCACCGATCTCAAGAAAGGTTTTGCAACTGAGCTTCAGCGAGCGCTCGACGAAGGGTATTCGACCTTAAAAATGAAAGTTGGACGCTCGGTCGCATCGTTAAACGAAGATCGCAGCGTTCTCGAACATTTGACTTCAACACTCGAAAACTTTCGTCTTCGGTTTGATTTCAATTCGCAGCGGAACCACGAAGAGGTTCAGACGTGGTTGCAAAGTCTTTCGCCAGCATTGCGTGGCG
>JAYTHQ010000190.1:0-34389 GCA_043732445.1 Bdellovibrionales bacterium
GTTGGTTCAGCGGTCACGATTGCGATGTGGTCGGTTCCGAAATTCATTATCAGTTTTTTTTGGGATAAGCGTTGCACCGCTTTCGTCACGCAAATGGTCGACGGCATGACTTTGATGGCGAACGGCGTGAAGGCCGGACTCTCCGTTCAGCAGTGCATGGAGCGGATCCAGGAAAATATGCCAAACCCGATCAGCCAAGAGTTTGGTCTAGTTCTTTCACAAATGCGACTCGGCCGCGGCATGTCCGAGGCTCTCAACGATCTTGGTACGCGCCTTCCTCGACCCGACGTTCAGATGTTCGTCACGAGCGTAAATATTTTGAGCGAGACCGGCGGTAACATGGCAGAAACATTCCAGACCATCACGTATACGATTCGTGAACGGCAAAAAATCGAAAAGAAAATTGAAGCGATGACCGCACAAGGCGTCGCGCAAGGCGTGATCATCACACTCATTCCTTTTGCCCTTTTGGTCGTCTTCTTCATCGTGGACCCTACTTATGTCCAGCCGCTCTTCACCACGACCCTCGGACTCATTGCCCTCTTCGTCATGCTAGCCCTGCAAACTATCGGTGGCTTGATGATCAGGAAAGTTGTTAAAATCAACGTGTAAGGCAAAGAAGAGAAGGAGTTTTTCGATGCAGCGTTTATTGCTGATCTCGCTTTTATTTTTGGCAACGTTGATCCCGCAAAAGGGACAGGCGGTTGTCGACATGAAGAACGCAAACTACAGCGACTCATGGTTAGATCTTTCGTTCAACGGCAGCGGTTACGCACTTCGCGTGCAACGCTTCTACAACAGCCGTTCGATTTTCTCAGGCATCTTTGGCTTCGGCTGGTGCTCAGAATTCGAAACGAATATCGAGAAAACTCCCGAAGGCCGCTTGAAACTCGTTGAGTGCGGAGCCGGTCAGGAGACCATCTACTCGCCGGCAAAGTTCGATGCGAAAAGCATGGATCGGTTAATCGATCAGCTGATTGCGCACTACAAAAAATCAACTCCCGGCGCGACTGAAACGGGCGCAACGACTTTGCGCGAGCAGCTTCACAACTCCGCGGATCTTCGCAGCGAGTGGGCGAAGCACGCTGGCATCGCGATTCCCGACGTAAAGAAGAACGTCGTCTACTCTGCCGACAATCTTGAAGTCGAAAAGATCGTTTTCGATGGCACGAATTACGTTCGGTCCCTCGCTGATGGAACCGCTCAACGCTTCGATGCGAGTGGCCACCTAGTGCTGATGAACGACAAAAACGGCAATAACTTGAAGCTGTCTTATGCCAACGACACGCTCCACGAGATCGTCGACAACACCGGCAAAAAGCTCACGTTTACGTTTAATCAAAACAAACGCGTGAAAGACATTACCGGCCCAGGCGGCGCGAAGGCTGAATATAAATATAAGGGCGAGGATCTCGTCGACGTTCGCAATATGTGGAAAAACAAGTACACGTACGATTACGACGAAACGCACAACCTCACGAAAATTAATTTTCCCGATGGAACATTCAAGGCACTCACCTACAATCAGAAACAAGATTGGGTGACGTCGTTCACGGATCGCGCTGTGGGCGGACCGGCTTGCGTGGAGACTTACAAGTACGAAGTAAACAAGAACGATCCGAAGAATAACTTCTGGTCGACGGCTCTCAAAAAGTGCGGCGGCGAAGTGAAAAATGACGCTCGCTTTGAGTTCTGGCACAAAACCCGCGCCGACGGAAAAAAGTATCTCGCGCGTGTTTTAACAAAAACTCTTTCGAATACTCTGGACGTGACTTACCACCCTGACCTCGGTCGTCCAACGTCGGTGAAAAAAGACGGCGTCGTTACGACGTTTGATTATTATCCAAACGGCCTTGTTCGCGAGAAGACGACTCCGAACATGCGTCTCGCGTTTGAGTACAAAAACGATTTCAACAAAGTTTCGAAGGTAGCGACAGACTTCCTCGATGCGAAAGGAAAAGTCGTTCGTAAACGCCAAACAGATTTCACTTACGATCCGAAAGCGAATTTGGTCGCAGCCCAGAACTCCGACGGACAATCAGTGAAGCTGACGTACGACGGCCGCGGTCGCATCGCGACTATTTTAGATCAGGCGAAAAAAGAAGTCCTCGTGAAGTGGGATGAAAAAACCGGCAAGCCTGCGCAGATCACCCGCCCCGGCGTCGGAACAATTAAACTCACGTACAAAGCGAGCGGCGACATCAATAAAGTCGATAGCCCAGACGGCCCGACAGTTGCGAGCCAGATCGCAGTTAGCTTCAATAATCTTTTAGACATCATCGCCCCGGCGACGTCTGAATTGAACATGTAAGGATCGATAAGATGAAAATGATTTATACCCTCACTTTTCTCGTCCTTCTTGTCGTCGCGGCCCCTAGATTTGCCAAAGCCGTTTCAGGAGACACGAATCATATCGCAAGTGAAAATCTCGAAACGGTCGCCGAACACTCGTCGGATGGCGCACGCGTCGGAACCTATTGTGCCCCGTGTGGAAAATATGTCATGGGCGGCGCGATTACCGACGGCGGAGCTATCCATCCGGTCGGCGAGCCAGTGAAAACCACCAAGGGCACCGGCAAAGCCAACAGCTCGAAGTAGCTTCTCGGATATGTTCGGCTCAGGTGCCACCTTCCTTTACGAAACGCAGCGCGTTTCGTAAAGGAAGGTGGCACCTCCGGACCGGCGGGCCGGCGAAGTTTTCGACAGCTGGTGAAACGCTTGGTCACTCTGACCGACACACCCGCGAAATCTCAAATTGAGACACACCATTTCTAATAGCTTCGAGGTCACGGGATTCGGCGGGCACATGTTTCGTATTACTGATTAGTACGAAGTTAAAAGCGCCGTCACCGTCTCAGGAGCCACCGATGAAACAAGCCCTCCTCGCCCTCAGCCTGCTTCTCTCGTTCAATGGCTTCGCGGTAGCAGCGAACCAGCCGCCTGCGGCCTCTAGCTTTGAGGACCCAAACAACGTTTATTCTGAAGTTGGCACCACGTACCAAGCCTCAAAAAAGAAATTGGGCGGGTGCGCTGCCACAGCCCCTGGCGATACCGCTAACGCGCGCTTCATTCGAGCCAACGGTTTTGCCGTCGACACGCCTGAGAACAACTCATTCACGCGCGCCGCTAGCTCACGTTCTTCTATTTAAATTGATAGTTTAGTTGGTTGAATCGTCTTCGTTAGAATCGGCAGGTACCGACTCAGCGTTTGGCGTTGAGCGCTCATTTCGCTCACGCTCGCGGGCCTGCTTTGACTCGCGCTCTTTTTGCCGATGATACGCGGCACTTCTCTTAATCTTAAACCACTCACGCGACGCCTGCGCCGAAGCCGCATCTGGCTCTGGCGGCTGATCGCTGCCGATGAGGCTTGCTACTCCCCGCTTAGCTTCAGTGCCAACCTTCACCGCGCCCTCGGCAACATCTTGCAGATGGTGAGAGATCGGCGAATGGTGGATCCAAGTCATCGCGTGACCTTCCACCGTGCGCTGGCCGATTCTTATTTGCAAAAGCACGACGATCGCGACCGTCACGATCAAACACTTTAAAACGAAAATTAAATCACCCATGAGTTCCTCCGCTGACGCTTTCACGAATCACTTTAACAAGTTCCTCTGCCTTAAAGGGCTTCACTAAATAACTGCAACATCCAGCTTCGAGTGCGCGCATGACGAGCGTGTCTTGGTCAGCGGTCGAAAATGCGATGAGTTTTATTTTTGGATGAAGCGCCGTGATTTCCTTTGCCGCCTCAATCCCACTTTTATTCGGCATAATAATATCAAGCAGCATCACATCCGGTGAGAGCTTCGTCGCGAGCGCAACGGCCTCGTTGCCGTCGGTCGCCTCGCCAACTAACTCGATTTGATTCGAGTCAGCCACGTGTCTTACGATTTCGCGAATGAAGGGGGCGTCGTCAGCGACGATCAAACGAATCATGTGATAAGTTTACGATGAGTCAGGAGGCTTTGGCTCTCGAGCTTCAGGCGATCTAGATCTTCGTCGGACTTAAAACCAGCAAACACTAATCAGCCCAGGTGTAGCCGAGCTGAAAGAGCGTAAATGTGCTGGTCACCGACACGTTCGTTTGACGGGCTCCGGCGATTGGATCGGGTATGCTGGTTGAGCCCGAGAAAAGGTTCTTCTCGACTCCATAAGAAACTTTCCAAAAAACCGATTGCGTACTGTCAAAGCGGTACCTAGCTCCAACATGAACGCCAACCGATGTTGTTTGCGCTTCGTCACCCGTTCGAAATTCAGTCGCGGCACTGGTCTCACTGTGTCGAAGCTTGGGACCAAATTCGCCCCCAAAAGCCCACGATCCAAAACCCGATGTCGGAACCTCAGCGTCGAGCAAAAGAAATAGACCCGACGTCGCTAACTTATTTCGGAAAATAGAATCGCTCGGAACTCGAAACTGAAACTCGCGGTAATCGAGTCCCAGCCGCAACATCGGCGCGAGGGATCCCACACCGAAGAAGTGACGGCTTTGCGCACCGACTGAAAACCATTGGTCAGAGGCGCTGGCATTTTTTGTATTGTCGAGCGAATCCGAAATGCTTCCATTTAAGCTTCCGAGAAAACTCGTATGTAATCCAAAGCCTGATGAAACCCAGACTCGTGCGTCGATATTCATGACCGGCGCATTCAAAAAGTAATTTCTCGGTGCAAACGTCGACTTGGATTCGCTGTACAGATAGCCCGGCGCAATTGAAATCTCGAGCATCGTGCGACGCCGATCATCAATCGAAACTTTTGCGGCCGCGGGCTCATCGGCTTGATCGTCGGTCACGTCGTCGGTGCCGGCTTCGCCGTTTTGGCTTTCTGTCACCGCGACCGGAGCGGGGGCCGGAGTCGCGGCCGTTGGCGGAGCTGGTTTGACGTCTTTGTGTGGCGTAGCTATTCTCTCATCATGGTGAACAACCTCCGAGCGAGGACGAACCGTGTAGCGGCCAGAATCAAGTCCGTTATCGCGAACGTTTGCGCGAGGGCCACTGTTCAATAGCATCGCTGACGACGGGTCGATTTGTGCTTCAACCCTCGCAGATAAAATGACGATAAAACTGGCCAGGAACAGAAAGAAACGCATCAGTTTCTTTTCGGATTTTGAACTCGCCGTCTTGATTGCTTTCAGTACCAAGCTTAGGCAAACTAGACTCTATGTTGTCGCTAAAAAACAAGCTGGCGTCTTTGATCATGGTCGCTCTCGCGACCCTCACTTTCACGACGAAGGTCGAGGCTCAAAGCTCTAATCCCTTGATCGAGCAAAGCGCGACTTACGTTAGCGCGGTCGACGAAAGCCTGACGCTCCGTCGCGTTGCGGTCTTACCGGTTGTCGACAACGTCGGTGGAATCTACGCGCGCCCGATTGAAGCGCAGTTGATTTCTTTGGTTCGCGACTCGCACCGCTGGGACCAAGCTGACGTCGCCATTTCTAGTGCGATGCCAAGCGTTTCAGAACTCGAAGAAAAGACAGCGTCTTTTCAAAAACTCATCAAAAATCTCGATGCCGACGCGTTTTTCGTTGCGGCGGCCAGCCGCGGACCGAACGGGCTTTCGCTTCGGCTCGATTTATTTCTGAAAAAAGACGGAAAACTTCTCGCGCAAGAATTATTAAAAGAGCACCCGCGCACCGAAATTCCGCAACTCAAAGAGCAAGTTAAAATTCTCTACGACCGCTTGGTCGCCAAATTGCCGTATCAAGGCCTAATTCTTAGCCGACAAAATAATCGAGTGACGATCAACTTAGGAAAGTCCGACGGACTTAAAAAAGATCAAATCGTTTCCGCTGTTCAGATTATCACCGTTACTCGCCATCCAAAATTCGGTTTTTTGCTTAGTACCGATAAAGAAATTCTCGGACGAATTAAAATACTGAAGGTCGACGACACACTCAGTTTTGGCGCCATCATCAGCGAAAGAGAACGTGGCGCGATTCGGCGCTTTGCCAAAATCACAAGCCTTGAAGTCGTCAATTACGGCGATCCCAATTCTTTGAGCCCTGACGCAGACAAGGATTTAAGCAAAAGGCCCGACGCCGGCGTCGCGTTCGGCCAAGATGCGAAGGAATGGGTTCCGGCAAAACCGCCTGCGTTTGGCGAAGTCGGTGGCCGCCTCGGACTTGGCATTTACAACACGAGCTTAAATATAAATTCAGGTTGTTGCGAGGCGAAGAGTGCCTTCTACCCGAGCCTCGCTCTTCATGGTGAACTTTGGCTGACTCCGCAATGGATCGCGCGCGCCGAAATTATACAGGGCGTACTTTCAACACCTAATCCACGTGCCGGATCGACCCCTGGTGACTTGAATCATTCTTACTCTCGCTATTCGCTCGTATTTGGTTACAACTTTCTTTTGCACGATGATTTTTTTGGACCGAAATTGCAGCTCAGTGCAGGCCTTGCAAAAGCGAACATGTTTGTCGACGACAGCTCACCGCGCTCACTGACCTCCACATCTTTTAGCGGCCTTGAAGTCGGCCTGCTGGGCCTTTTCCCCGTCACCGACGAGAAAATTTGGTACTTGGGCGGTAAATTTAATCTCTTCCTCTTCCCGAAAATGTCCGAATCACCGATCACGTCGGGCGGCGACCCAAAAGCAAGCATTGCCGACTTCTCGATTTTTGTTCAGAAAAAACTCGGGCAAAATTTAAGGGCCGAGGGTTCTCTTGATTTCTCTCTTTACTCGGCAAACTACAGCGGCGACGGGAATCGGCTCGATCCCACGGGCACAACGCCAGAAACCGCCGGCAGTTTAAGCCAGCGCCACACCATCTTGAGCGGCGGCATCGTCTACATGTTCTGAGGGTTATATGGCCACAAAACGTAAAACAAAAACCTACCGGACTCAGCGTCTTGAGCTCCGTGAACTTCGCCTCAGCGATTGGAAAGCCTGGAACGACACGCAAATCAAACGTCTTCCAAAGCAAGATGAGTGGGATCAGGGATTGCTGCCGGCAAGAAAGCTAGCGCGTGAGTCTTATCGAAAAAATTTGCTAGCGCAAAGAAAGCGTTTTAAAAAATCAGAGATTTATCTCTGGTCGATTTTTATAAAAAAAACGGGTGAGTTCGTTGGGTGGATCGATATTAGCGCGATAAACCGCGAACCCTACTCGGTCGCAAATCTGGGTTGGTACGTGATCAATATCTACCGAGGGAATGGCTATGCCAAGGAGGCGACGTTGAAACTTATCAGTTTCGCTTTTGTCGATTTGGGATTTCATCGCCTTGAGGCCTCGATCGATCCGCGAAACACGGCCTCTATCAAAACCGCAAAGTCATGCGGACTTCATTACGAAGGTCTCAAGAAGTTTTACCTGAACAACGGCGACGGCTGGAAAGACCACGTCGCCTACATCACTACGCCCGAATTATTTTACGAAAGCGCTGCGGGCCGCTAAAGCCCGCAACCGAAAATGAGGCCTCATCAGTCTCTTTGATATTCCCTAGCGCGTTGCGAGTGAGTGTTGGGAATTCGAAAAGCCAAGACCCGAACGGATCGCTCAAAAACTTCTGAATAGTCTGATCCAGATTTTTGTTTGCGACACCCTCGGTGTTTAAGCCTGTGCGACGGTCTGGTCGGATCTCTATATCTTTGTTTGCCACAATGGCCTCCCTTTTAGGTTTATAAATCAAATAGTATTATAAACCCGAGGTGCCTAAAAAGTTCGCGTAGTGTTCGTGCTGTTTTCGACAATAAACAACGCAGAAATGTCTCGGCGAGAGGAATCAGAGGCGCTTTTCCATTTCAATATTGCCGCGCTCGTATTCGGGATGCTGACCAACGCTGATGACGGTATACCCATGCTTCAAGTAAAGCGCGATCGCAGCTTCAAGTTCTGTATTGGAAACGAGGTAGATTCGCGTCGCACTTTTCTCGCGCGCCCACGCTTCGGTGAGTTTCATAATGAGATCACCTAATTTTTTACCGCGATGATCAGGCTGTACAGCCATCTTGGCTATCTCGTAACCACCGTCACTCATCTTGATCATCGCAGCAGTTGCGATCGCTTCACCTTTATCAGAAACGATAAAGAAAACTTCACCGCCGCTTGCGACAATAGCTTCAGGATTCGAAAGCTGCTCGCGATCTTTCTTCTCAACTTTGAAATAGTGCTCGATCCACTCAAGATTCAGATCGCGAAACGCATTTTTATATTCAGGTAGGTACGTCGTGACTTTCATGCGCCGTCATCTCACTCCGCGAGCACCAAAAATGCAAACGGCTAGAACGGTTTCCCGATCTAGCCGCTGAAAGAATCCAAGCTTCTTCGTTAACGGAGGGAGCTGGCGCCTAAAGGCCGCACCCCACCTAAACTACATCATGTCCATTCCGCCCATGCCGCCCATTCCGCCGCCGCCGCCGCCCATACCTTGAGCGCCGCCGCCGTCTTTCTTTGGTGCTTCTGCGATCATCGTCTCAGTTGTGAGCATGAGTGACGAAACCGAAGCTGCGTTTTGCAAAGCTGAGCGAACGACTTTAACTGGATCGATAACGCCAGCTTTGATCAAGTCTTCGTACTCTTCAGTGTGAGCATTGAAGCCCCAACCAGCAGTCTTGTTCGTGAGGACGCGGTCGAGAACAATCGCGCCGTCAAGGCCTGCGTTGAACGCGATTTGACGTAAAGGCTCTTCGCATGCGCGTTTGATGATCTGTGCGCCCCAACGTTGGAATTCGTCGAACTGATCAAGCTTGATCGCTTGAGCTGCGCGAACCAGCGCTGTTCCGCCGCCTGCAACGATGCCTTCTTCAACGGCTGCGCGAGTCGCGTTTAACGCGTCTTCGACACGAGCTTTCTTTTCTTTCATTTCAACTTCTGACGGTGCGCCGACGTGAACGACAGCTACGCCACCCGAGAGTTTCGCGAGACGCTCTTTGAGTTTCTCTTTGTCGTAGTCTGAAGTTGTTTCTTCGACTTGAGCACGAATCTGAGCAACGCGCGCTTGGATGTCGGCTTTTTTGCCGGCGCCGTCGATAAGAGTCGTGTTGTCTTTGTCGATGATGATCGATTTCGCGGTGCCGAGGTCAGCGATTGTCGCTTGCTCGAGTTTGCGACCGATGTCTTCAGAGATGACGGTCGCGCCCGTGAGAACCGCGATGTCTTCGAGCATCGATTTGCGGCGATCGCCAAAACCTGGTGCTTTAACGGCCGCTACGTGCAGCATGCCGCGGAGTTTATTTACGACGAGAGTTGCCAGCGCTTCGCCATCAACGTCTTCGGCGATGATCAAGAGTGGACGACCCGATTTTGCTACCGGCTCAAGAACGCCCAGGATGTCGCGCATGTTCGAGATTTTTTTGTCGTAGATGAGAACGTAAGCGTTTTCTAAGACCGCTTCCATGCGCTCAGCGTTTGTCACGAAGTAAGGAGACAGGTAACCGCGGTCGAACTGCATGCCTTCAACGACATCGAGTTCAGTTGTTGCAGTTTTCGATTCTTCAATCGTGATCACACCTTCGCGGCCGACTTTCGACATCGCTTCAGCGAGCATTTTGCCGATCTCTGGGTCGTTGTTCGAAGAGATTGTGCCGACTTGAGCGATTTCGTTATCGCCTTTGACAGGCTTAGCAAGACGCTTCAACTCTGCAACGACGATGTCGACAGCTTTGTCGATACCGCGTTTAACAGACATTGGGTTGTGGCCTGCAGTTACGATTTTTGCTCCTTCGCGGAAAATCGCTTGAGCGAGAACAGTTGCAGTCGTTGTTCCGTCACCAGCGTCGTCGTTGGTTTTCGAAGCGACTTCTTTGACCATCTGCGCGCCCATGTTTTCGAACTTATTCTCAAGTTCGATTTCTTTAGCAACAGTGACGCCGTCTTTAGTGACGAGAGGTGCACCGAAAGATTTTTCGATGACAACGTTACGACCTTTAGGTCCGAGGGTCACTTTTACCGCGTTTGCGAGGGCATTGACACCGCGAAGGATCGACGAACGAGCGTCTTCGCTAAAACGTAATTCTTTAGACATTTTTGTCTCCTGAGACAGTTAGTAAATATTTTTATTTTAAATACAAAAAAAAGATTTCAGATCAGTTCAGTTGAAAACGCCGAGAACGTCTTCTTCTTTGATCATCAAGAATTCTTGGCCATCGAGTTTCAAGTCAGTTCCGCCGTATTTCGAGAACAAAACTTTATCGCCGACTTTCACTTCGAGCGGCAAAACTTTGCCGTCTTCGAGGATGCGGCCTTTACCCGTGGCGACGACTTCGCCGCGCTGAGGTTTTTCTTTTGCGGTATCAGGAATAATCAAACCGCCTGCAGTTTTCTCTTCTTCAGCCATGCGGCGAACAAGAATGCGATCGTGAAGTGGGCGGACTTTCAGGTCCGAAGACTTAGCCATTGAGAGGAACCTCCATAAGAGTTTTGAGAACCCAATATGAAGTCCCTCAAGCGGGAGTCAAGGCGATGCGGCCGATTTTTCTAGAAAGGAGCTCCGTCGAGGCCCGAGCGCCTCGCGTCAATCTCGTAAACGAGTCGGTTTTGCCTGGCTAGAAGGGGCTGCCAAGAGCGGAAGCGAGCTCTCTGACACTTGAGAGCCAGCTGAGAGCTGTTTTTGGTAAGCCATCATCAGGTCCGCGGTTTCTTCGGCCGTTAGCTTTTTCGCGGCGTCCAAGAACGACGAACGGTCCTTTAGCTGGCTTACGTAAAGAGTAAAGTAGTCACTAATTGTTAGCTCTTGAGCGATCTCAACGTTGAATTGTGCCTGCTGGAGCTTCTGATCGCCTCGGCCAAACTTCGACGGCGGGGCTTTCATGGGCGCCTGGAGATCGGCCTGAAGTTTGTCGAGATTTTTGCGCGCCTCTTCGACTCGGGCGCTTTTCCAACCCTGAAAGCCTGAGATTCCAGAAGAGTTAATCTCCGCGTGCGCCGACGTCATCGACGTGTTGGTTGTCAAAAGTGCCGCCAAAAGTAAAAGAGCGAACGCGCGTTTCATCGATTGTTATTATATCAATGTTGATGCCACCCGGGAACCGTTGCCTATTTGTTTCCACGCCATTCAGGCGACCATTTTGGTGAAAACCAGAGCCGCGATTGAGCCCCCGAAGCTAGGCCCTCCGTTTCCGGAGTTGACGGGCTCGGAGAATTCCCCGACATGTATGCGATGCCACTCAAAGTCGCTGCCGTTCAATATCCGCTCGCTGAAGGCCTCAAGGTCGATACGTTCTATGCGAAGATCGGGGCCTACTTGGCCGAAGCTGCGCAAGCGGGCGCGGAGCTCGTCGTTTTCCCGGAGCTCATCACTCTCGAGTTGGTCGATTGGCAGTCGCCAATCAGTGACGTCGACCAGCTGATCGCGATCGCAAAAGATTTTACGCCGGCCTACTTTGAATGGCTCACCGTCCAAGCGAAGAGTTTGAATATCGCAATTCTTGGCGGCACGTCGCCACGAGCAGTAGGCGATGCAATCTTAAACACATCGCCTTTGGCATTCGCCGACGGAACACTGATCATGCAAGATAAACTCTTCCTCACACCCGACGAGAAGGCTTGGGGCTGGACTGGTGGAGACACTCTCCGGGTGTTTGAAGCCGCTTGGGGTAAAACCGTGATCGCGATTTGTTTCGATTGCGAGTTCCCGCTCGTTTCGGGATTACTCGCGAGCGAACGTCCCGACATGATTCTTGTGCCGTCTTGGACCTCAACACATTCCGGATTAAACCGGGTTGATTTTACCGCGCGCGCTCGCGCGGTCGAACACTTCGCTTACGTGGTGAAGACAGGAACGGTCCCTGATTTGAAATCGACTCTGCCTCATTACGGACAGGCGAGCCTTCATACTCCGCAAGAAAGTGGTTTTCCAGTGAAGCCGAATGAGGGCTACCTCAACGAACCCGGTCTCGTTTACGGTGAGCTCGATCTCGAATATTTAAGAGAAAAAAAATTAACGTCGGGCTATTACCCGAGCCATGAGCAGAGCCTTCGCGCGAAACCCGTTCTGCTCGCGCGAGGCTAGAATCTTACTGACAAGATGTGCGACCCAATACGTCGTCAATTTTGAAATTCGAGTTCGACGTATTTACACTTGCGAACTGGCCGCTACCGGCTGTCGCGATCTGTTGCATAATCGACTTTGCATTCACCGCATCCACATCAGTGTCGACGACACTATAGAAGATCGTGCTGAGCGAAACGCGGCCCGGCGCTCGAGATAACAAATTAGAAACGTCCGAGTTCATCTGCGCTGAACGGAAGCTGCCGTTAATGTCCGTGTAATCCGTCGGTACTCCGTCACTCAAAAGTACGATGAAGTAGTGCGGCTGTTCGTTTGAGTTCACGTCCGGATCATTTGAGATCGCCGTCGCCGCGAGTGAAATCGCTGACGCGTATGGAGTATTTCCAGAATCCGAAGCGCCGTAGAAATTCGAGATCGCGGTACTCATCCGATTCGTATCGCTTGCAAACTGTGGAGTCGAATTTGAACCACCGTTGATGTAAGCGCGAGCTACATCGGCCGAGAACGTCGCAAAGCCCCAGCTAAAATTCGTCTTGTGACTATAAGTCGAGAAGAACGAGTTGATCGCGCCGCCTCGGAAGCTCTTATTAGGGTCCGTGGGCGGAGAGCTCGTGATGCTTCCGTTGACGTTATTATAGGTCGTATCGTGGTTTGAACCCGACGTATCGACGAGAAACATGATCTTCGTTTTACGATAGATCGTTTCGACGTTGCAGGTTGTGCCCGCTGGCGTGACCGCTGGGGCGCTGCCGCCCTCTTTAACTGTCGAGAAGTTAACTGGGCTACAGGCCGCGATCCCTACGGTCAGCGCCGTCATCACTAATAGCTTCAGCTTTTCCATACAGACACTCCTTCGTTCGAGAACCAAGACACACTCCTCCCTTAGTGCAAGAGTAGGGCGCCGGCTGGCACGGACGTCAGGCCTCGAAAAAAGCCATCAGATCCACTCCAGTGGTCCTCGCCTCAAAATAAGATGAACCGGACGAAAAGGGCGGCATTCCGACCTGTTGAACCTCTAGGCTCGGGGCGCAAAAAGGGTCACCCGAACAATCGTTGACCCCTTTAAAAGCCAGCAGGCATGCTCTCGGCCGTGCATGAACTCCTGCTATTTTTCATCTCCATTGGTGCCGGATTTCTAGGCGCCATCCTCGGGATCGGCGGCGGACTGATTGTCGTGCCGGTGCTGACGCTTTTCTTTCATGTCGATATTCGTTTCGCGATCGCCGCAAGCCTCATCTCGATCGTCGCAACGTCGTCCGGAGCGGCGGCCAGCTTTCTTCGCGATCGGCTAACAAATTTACGTGTCGCAGTTTTGCTAGAGATCGGCACCGTCTTTGGCGCCATCATCGGATTTCTCATTTCTAAAAATATTCGCTCGTCGGGGCTTTTTTTGACCTTCGGTTTCTTTCTCCTTTTTTCTGCCGTCATGATGTTACGAAAACGCGGCGACTCGGTTTCGACCAATGACCACCCTTGGTCAAAGAGACTGCGTCTAGCTGGCAGCTTTCCGCATCAAGGCGGCGAACATATTTCGTACGCCGTCGAAAATGTGCCCCTCGGACTAGCGCTCATGTTTTTCGCTGGCGCAATGTCGGCGCTTTTGGGTATTGGCAGCGGCATCTTAAAAGTTTTGGCAATGGACGGCGCCATGAAACTACCGATGAAAGTTTCGTCTGCGACGTCGAATTTTATGATCGGCGTCACCGCGACCGCGAGTGCGGGAGCTTTTTTAATTGAAGGCGATATTCATCCAGAAATTGCGGCGCCCGTCGCGGTCGGAATCATTATCGGATCTTGGGTCGGCGCGGCCGCCATGATCCGAATGAGGCCCGCTTTGATTCGAAAGATCTTCGTCGTCGTTCTCGGCATCATCTCAATTCAAATGATCGTGAAAGGATTTAACTTATGAATCCGGCTCAAACTGACACCCGCCTTTTTTCGCTCGAACTCTTTATCGCAAAGTTCTTACGCTACGGAGTTCTCTTAGCTGGTGGCTTGATGTTTATCGGATGGATGATGCAAATCGATTTTCAACACGACACGTTTGCGGCTTTCAAGCAGTACCAACATCTTCCGCTAACGCAAGCGCTGGATGCTGCCTTTGCGAATCACGCTTACGGCTTGTTGGTGGCCTACCTTGGCCTTTTTGTTTTAATTGCGCTGCCAATTCTGCGAGTCGGTTTGACCGCGATTGTTTTCATCATCGAGAAAGATTATGCGCTCGCGGCGTGCGCGGCCTTAGTACTCAGTGGACTTGCGTTGAGTTTTGCTCTTGGCTACGCGATCTAAAAATCCCACATGAGCGAGGCGATCGGCTCGCCCGTTAATTCATCAACTCTCGGAATGACCGCGGGTTCGAAGGCTGAGACGGAACGCTCCGACTTTTTATACCCACTTCCGGTCACTTCGTTCTTATGCGCCATTTTAACCGCGGATTTTCCAAAAAGATATCCGAGCATGAGGCCAATCGGATAATCCCCTGCCCAATGAATTCCATTGTTGACCATGCCGAATCCTAAAAGGCTCGTATAAACTATTTGCGTTGGCCAGAGCCACGATTCGTATTCAGGATAATTGGCGCGCAGAACCGTAAACGTCACGGTTGTCGTCATCACGTGCCCGCTTGGAAACGCATCGTGCTTGGTTCGTTCGCTATTGTAAGCCGCGAGGCCCGGAAATGGGTGCCAAGCGCCGCCGGGCGCGGTGCGCACCCCTGGATCTTCGCGACCGAACGAATACTTGAGAGCTTGTTCAAAGATCGTCGATGCTAAAAATCCGTTTAGCATTTCAATGGCCGTGTTGAACGGCCGCGTTCGGTCGCCGAAATATCCTGACGCCAGTAACCCTGTCGCAAGTCCAAGATGAATCCATCCGTCACCCAGGAAATAAAGTCCCGAACTCAAATCCGAAGGTCCCCACATTAAAACAAAGTCGCCGTAAACGCGTCCGTAGGTCTTCAATTGATCTTCGTTACTGAGTCCCCACCGCTGGCCGATCTTGGCCGTCGCTACATAAATGTCTTCGTCGTAAATTAACAGCGGTACCGTTGTTGCTCCGACCAGCACCCATTTCATTGCGCTCTCTTTATCGGTTCCCAAACGAAACGCATTCACAATCGTATCGGGTGTTTCGGTGATCATTTGATGGATCGAAAGACGATCCGACGCCGAGTCTTCAGCGCTAGCGAGAGGTGCCGCCAGCGAGAGACCGATGAACAAAGTTAAAATGCGCGAAGCCCATGTCATAGCGATGTTGTCCTCACACTAGAATCTCTGGTTTCACGATCGCATGAAAGTGCTTTTCACTTTCATACGATCGGTTCTCGCCTAGTCATTGGTCGGCGTGTTAGCGTTAACCGAAACTTAAGAAACGATTCAAGCCCTGGAGTCACGCGTGTCCAAGTTTTTCAAGAAACTCAGCCTCACTCACTGGATCTTTATCGCGATGTTGATCGGCATTGGGCTCGGCTATTTCTTGCCGGAATGGTCGCCCGGCTACAAAGTCGTCTCGAACCTTTTCTTGCGAATGATCAAATGTATCATCGCGCCTATTTTATTCGGTACGTTGGTTGTCGGCATCGCGGGTCACACGACCGATATGAAACAAGTCGGCCGACTAGCGCTCAAATCCCTTTTCTACTTTGAAATTGTGACGACGTTGGCACTGGTATTCGGACTGGTGGCCGTGAACGTCATGGAGCCAGGCCGCGGGATTCAGCTCCCGCCAGCAACTCATACGGCTGAACCGCTCGCCAAACCGATGACCACACCGGAGATGATCGAGCACGTCGTTCCGAAAAGTATTGTCGAAGCCGCCGCCTCGAATGACGTTTTACAAATCGTCTTTTTCGCAGTTCTGTTCGCGATTGCGCTGTCGCAGCTACACGGCGTACACCGCGAGACGATGGTGAAGGTTTGCGAGAGTCTTTCAGAGACGATGTTTAAGTTTACCGGAATTGTCATGAAGTTTGCGCCGTTCGGCATCGGGGCCGCGATGGCGAACACGGTCAGTCATAGCGGTCTCGATGTGCTGTTGAACCTGGGCAAACTTGTTCTCACACTTTACGGAACCCTTTTCCTTTTTATACTCTTCGTTTTCGTTCCGATCATGCTGTTCTTCAAAATTCCAATTCGCAGATTTATCAAAGCCGTTCGCGAGCCCGCGATTATCGCCTTCACTACGACGTCTTCGGACGCGGCATTGCCCGACGCCCTTCAAAACATGGTGAAGTTTGGCGTGCCGAAGCGAATTGTTTCCTTCGTTCTGCCGCTGGGCTATTCGTTTAATTTAGACGGCTCAACTTTGTATCTTGCTCTCGCATCAGTCTTTTGCGCGCAAGCTGCCGGCATCCACCTCACGATTCAACAACAGATCGTGATCATGTTTTCGCTGATGCTCTCGAGCAAGGGCGTGGCCGCTGTTCCACGTGCATCGTTCGTCATCTTGTCGGCAACTCTCGTGACTTTTGGAATTCCAATCGAAGCGGCACTTTTAGTTCTAGGGGTCGATGAACTGATGGATATGGCGCGCACGAGTACAAACTTGGTCGGAAACTGTTTAGCGTCGGCCGTCATGGCGCGCTGGGAAGGCGAGCTCTTGCTCGACCATCCAGAAAAAGTTTAAGCGCTAGGTTTTTGATTCTGTCGACTGGGGCGGTTCAACAGCGTCGACCGAATCATCGAGTGGCGTTTTCTTTTTCAAAAAGATCCAGGCCACCCACAAAATGATCGAGAGAATAACGGCCGCGATGAGAAGTTCGCCGACGTGACCACGCCGCGAAAGCACTTGCTGGATTCCTTCGCCAAGGCCCCAACCGATTCCGGTAAATACCAGCGCCCAAACCGCGGCGCTAATTACGTTCAAAATTAAAAAGCGAACGACCGGGTAGTGAGTCGCGCCGAGAACCGCTGGCGTCACTGTTCGGATGCCGTAAATAAATCTGAAAATCAAAACGAAGAAAATTCCAAAACGATTGGTGAATTGTTGAATTCTCTCACTCCGTTTGCGCCACTTCGGATGTTTATCGATAAAGGGGCGACCCCAAATTCGGCCGCCCATGAACCAAGTCGTGTCTCCAAGCGTGCTGCCAAGAAAGGCTGCAAGCGCGACGCCGCGAAAAGTGAGTAGGCCCTTGTGCGCCATCGCGCCAGCCGCGACCACGATCGTTTCGCCTTCAAAAAAGGTCCCGATCGCGACGGCCCAAGCTCCCCAGTGAAGTACAAATTCTTTGAACATAAAACTCTGATTACCTCGGGTCCAAAGTCTCACGAGGGCCGGTTCTGGGAAAGCAGTAACTCAGAATGAGACGACGATGACCCGCGTCGTTCAGCTGTGCGCGTTCTGGGCCGATAAAGATGCTGCCTGACACCCCTAGGAGAAACGATGAGTCGCATCGCCAGTTTAAATTTTTTGATCTTTATGGCGCTCGCTTTTGCAGCACCATTCTTCACATCTTCAATTTCACAGGCCAAACCTACTCGGGCCAAAACCGCACACGCCAAGGCGCATTCAAAAAACGCTCACCAAAAGGCCCACGCTAAAAGCACTTCTCGCAAACATGCGGCAGCCTCAAAGGAGCCGTTAAATCCTGAACCGATTGACCGCACACCGGCTAACGCGGCAATCCCGGCAACCGGCTACAAGCGCGCAGCACTCTACATGGCCAAACACGACGGCAAAAAGTCAAAAAAGAAGAAGAAGCACACCGCTTAGGCTTGGCGCCAATTTGGAGCCTGCTCCCCAAGCCAGACCTCGGCACGGAGCCGCAATTGGGCCTAGATTTTTACCGATTTTCTCAGCAAATCAGATTTTGATTTAAGACATTCGCCCAATATTTTCTCAGCCGCGCTAAAACTGAGCTGCGCCGTTCAATTCCCGTCTTTTTTACAAAACCGTTTAATGTTTGGTCAGATTGTGGGCCCGCTGATCTCTGCGAGCAAAGTGGCCCTCGGCTTGCTCCTTTTCTGCCTAATGGTAGAAATAGGAGTGTGTATGCGGCTTAGTAAATTGCCGACGATTTTGGCGTCCGTCTTTACGATGGCCATGACTTCGTCTGTTTCGTCTGCCGAGCCGGGCACGTGTAAAAATATGTTTAGTCAGTCAAAGTACACGAAAATTCGCAGCGAAGTTCGCGAGTTCAAGTTTGATCTGCCGGGCCTTAAAATCGCGAGCGTGACCGATCAGTCACTTTCGACCGGTGCCACACTTTTTCTTTTACCAGCGCATTCAACCGCTAACTACGACGCTCGCGGAGGCTCGGTTGCCGCGATTGAGACCACTCTTCTTGATGAATCATCCTACAGCAACGAAATCGACGGTATTCTCTTCGCCGGCGGCTCCACCATGGGTCTTGAAGCGACTCAAGGAGTTCGTCGCCGGTTATTTAAAGAGCGGGCCGGAAAAGCCGCCGATTTTGACTTTATTCCATCGATTCCAGGTGCTGTCGTGTACGACTACGGTAACCGTATTGAGCCGTCACAGAAGAAATTAAACTTTCCCGATATCAAGTTGGGCGAGGCTGCATTTGATCAGGCGAAAGAAAATTCCATCCTTATGGGCCGCGTCGGGGCAGGAACGTCGACGACCGGAAGTAAAATTACTGAGCCGGTTTGGGGCGGACAAGGGGCCGCGTTTCGCGAGATTAAATTTGCTGACGGCTTCTCTTTCAAAGTTTTCACGGCCGTCGTCGTTAATGCCCACGGCGAGATTCATTTGCCAGAGGGTATTGTCTTGGACAAGGCGACTCTTAAAAAATTACGCGAACAACCTCGCGTCCGCGCAACACGAAAAAATACGACACTCTCGATTGTCATCACTGACGTCTCTTTAGATCGTAGCCAACTGAAACGGCTCGCGAATATGGTTCACACCGGCATGGCCGCGGTTATTCGCCCGTTCCACTCTTATACTGACGGCGACATATTATTCGCGGTGAGCATGCATCAAAAACAAATGCCGACGGAAGGCGCTTACGAGCGCGAAGAAGTCTTGCAGTTGAAAGCGTCTGAGGCGATGAACGAAGCCATCGTAAAGTCAGTCATGATATCTAACGGCGTTATTCAGAAAGCGCCGTAAAAAATATGGCGCGTGCGTTCGTTCTGATTTTTTCTATTTTGATCACCGCCCTTCAGAGCGCGTCTGCGGTGGCCGCAAGCCGTGTCTGCAGTGAAGTTTTCAAAGAGGGAGCAGTTGTCATGGACAGTCTTCGAGTTGCCGCCGTTCAATATCCGCAGGGCGAAGGTAAAACCTTCGAATCGTTTATCGCAAAAGTCGAAGGCTATTTAATAGAAGCTAAAGAGAAGAACGCACAGCTCATCGTTTTTCCTGAGTTGATCACTCTCGAGCTAGTCGATTTAAAAAGTAAGATCCCAGAGAAAAATCAGCTCGCTGCGATCGCTGACGAAGTCACGCCAAGGTATATCGCCTGGCTCAAGGATTCAGCAAAACGGTTTAATATCGCGATTATGGGGGGCACAACTCCTCGTCGCGTCGGACTCTTGATCAAAAACACCGCCATCTTGGCGATGGCAGACGGTAAAACTGTCATGCAAGATAAGATATTTTTAACTCCCGACGAAAAAGCGTGGGGTTGGTCACCCGGTGAATCACTCGAGGTCTTCAGCTCGCCGTGGGGCTCAACTGTTATCACGACCTGTTTTGACTGCGAATTTCCGATGGTCTCCGAGGGGCTTGTGAACGCTCGTCCAGATCTTATTCTCGTTCCAAGTTGGACGAGCTCCCTCTCAGGATTAAATCGAGTTGATTGGACAGCCAAGTCGAGAGCCGTTGAACATTACGCCTTCGTCATTAAGACCGGAACGATTCCAGATCCAAGTTCGCAACAGAGTCATTTCGGACGTGCCAGCATTATCGGACCGCAAGACACCGGCTTTTCCACAGAAATAATCGAAGGTGAACTGAATAAGTCACAAATCATCATCGGCGATTTAGATCTCGCCCAGCAGCGAAAGCAGAAGTCAGTTTCTGGCTATTATCCAGGCCATGAACAGCAGCAGCGCCGTACTCCTTTTAGCGTCCAAACAAAATATCCGTGGAAGACTCCATGAAAAATAATTTTTCAACACGACTCACTCTGATTCCGGCTCTTCTCTGCGTAAACCTATTTGCGACGGTATTCGTCTCAACGGCTCGAGCAGAAACAACGGCTGGAACTTGCTACGGAATTTTCGATTCCGTTCAGGCACCCGATTTGGTCAGAAACTTACCTCCCAACCGTTTTCAATATTCATACGAGTCAGAATTTACGTTTGATGAGGCCGGCGCTCTATTGAGGGACTATGCACCGCTCCCGTCGGTTATTCCGCGCGCCACGTGGCATGCGATGAGTGACAGCGAAAAAATCTCGTGGCTCAAGCGTACATTCTCAAATCGACCAGAATACGCTACAGATGCTGGTCTTTACCTAGAACATCACGTAGACGGCATGCCCTCACAACTGATTGTCGACTCGACCGGAAATCTCGAAATTGTTGTCGATCCACCACAAGCGACATATTTCGAATGGGAGAAAATCGTTGAAACTGTCGTCTCTCGCTACGGAGTCGGTTCGCAGCAAGCGATGGTATCGAAGGCCCGCAGCGAAGGCTTTTCCATTTCGAAGTCAGTCGCTCAATCAGTGAGGGAGAATCTCGGCTGGCTCGTTTACACAAATCTGTTCGATACAATCACAAAACTAGAATCCGGTGCCGAGAGATTTAAAAAAGATCAAACAAAATTGGTGGCGCAAAGCTTCGATCACCCTTTTCTTGGCCCGATGACAAAAATCAAGCGCGACTCACTTGAAGGCTACCTCAAGGCGAACGCCCGTCTGGAAAACTACGATGAGGATTCGAAACACTTTGTCAGAAAGAGCGACGCCTCGTTTAAATACACTGGCGGACCTTCTTATCGTCCTGACATTGCAGGACCAAATCGTTGGTCCTGGGAAATTAGAAATGCACACCGGGATCTCGACGATCTGAAACATAAAGTCCTACGCGATGTCGTTGCGCACGCGTCTGGTCTTGCTCCGTATGTGGCGTTCGCTGACGTGCCGGCGTTTGATAGTGTCGAGACTTTTGAAAGGCTGCCGGCCGAACTACAGACGACTTTAAAACGTCTCTTCCCCACAAAGGCAGATCCACGTTTTAGTTATAATGAGAAAGAGCGAACGGCTCTTGAGACGTTCAGAAATTTCTCTCTCCCGTATGCCGATTTTCAAATTCTCGTAAAAGTGTTGGCGTCGAATGCGACCGACGCAAACTCTTTAATTTTAAAAACTCGGCGCGCAAGGCTCAACTATGGTCGGGCGCTTGCCACGATCAGTTCAAAACTGAAAGCGGGCACTTTGACCGACCAACAGGCACGCGCACAAGTCATGGGTCATCTCGCTGTCTGGTCTGTCTCTTCGGGTCTCGCTTCTGCGTTTGAAGTCAAAGCTCGCGATTTGAAGCACGATCCGCGCTTCACGGATGACGGTGGACCTGTGAAAAGCGCAGCGAATCTAAAATAATATTAATTTTAATGATTTTATCCAACCAAGGATTTTTATGAAAACGTCGACAGCCTCATACTTAAGAACACGGATCATGCCAGCGGTGCTGTTGCCGGCTCTCTTGGTCATGCAAGCACCGACGTCCGCTTTTGCGAACACAAATATTTGTAGTTCGATTTTTGATCCGCACATCATCAGCGCATCGGCGGTTCGAGTCAAATCACAAGCGGCGGCGGCTTATGTGAGTCCTGCGGTAGAAGCCTACAACGTTTTAAAAAATCTATATGTGCCGGCTGGTACGGGTCTCGTAAAACCAATGATGGCTTTACTCAACGACGAGGCGCTCTCGAGTTTTCATACAACACTAAAAGAGATTGCGACGACACTCCAGAAAAACGTAACCCTTTCAGTGACATCAACAAAAGCTGATTTTATGAATGCTCTCGTTGTTGCGACCGAAACTGAATTGACGAAAACAATGCCCGCTTCGGTTGCGGGTCAGCGCGCAGAACTTTTACGCGATCCGTCGCTGAATAAAGCAGAGTTGATGAAAGCCCTAGGTCAACTCTCGTCTTCAGAAAGTCTCGCGGCGTTGATCGGTCCGAACGGCATTCATGATGTTTCGTCGGATTCGTTGGTCGGACGTTACTTAAGTCTTTCTCAAGCCGCAGGTAAAACACCAACAACTCTTGTCAGCGAGTTCTCGAAAGGCCCTGGCTATGAGGGACGCGGCGGAGAAAAGCTTTTTATTTCAGTTGACCAAACAACGCTTGCGGCAGCCAACGCCGCGTTCAACAGTAATCCGAATTTATTAATGCATAACCATACGCCCGGCCAAGGAACGTTGCACATGCTCTACGACGCTAAAGACGTGAGCTATTCGTCGTTTGGGGGTGCTTCGGCTTTAACTTCACAACAAAATACAATTGTTCCTATGATTGTTTTGAGCAGCATTGAAGCTAGCAACGCGAAAAACTATTTCGCGCTGGGAACGCTGCAGAAATCATACGCTAAATATCCGTGGGGTTTCAAAAATCAATCGGCAGGCGCTGATGAAACGTCATATTGCCGCGCTGGTGGTTATGGAAGCTGCACCCATTGGATCGGCGAGATGTCTCTCGGTCAAAAGTTTGTGTCAGACTACGCATTTCCAGGAAACATTGGAGATGACCCTTACGGACACCCTGAGCGCGGAGCCGACGGCGACGCCACCGGCGCATTGCGAGTGGGGCCGGTCGGAACTTACACACACTTCCGCAGCAGCACGGTCACGCCGATCGGCGATGTCACGCGCATTGACCGTTTAGCGCATATTGTCTGGACGCAAAACCTCGGGCGTGAACAGCTGTGGAGTTTGGTCGGCGATAAGGATGGGGAAGGTCTTAAAAATGGCGAGTGGGCAAACCCGGGCTGGGTTCTTTACAGCTTCTTGTCTCGGACGTCTCAAGATCGCGTGCCGGTTGTCTTGGTGATGCGTGCCGATGCATCTGCTCCGCTGACTCAAGCCGATCTCGATGCATTGAAACCATCGATCGCGGCTCGTTAACTTCAAGGCTGGCTGAAAGCCCCCGCCCATTGAACTAACTCGACGGCCAATGAAAAATCGGGACCGTCGGGATCGCTCAGATGGTAATACGCTAACCAATCAGCCGGAGCTTCTGGGTGAAATGCCGTAATGGCAACCCGGCCGCGTCCAAAAGTGGCCTGGAGCGCCATGGCTTTTTTCTCGCTGTCGCCAGGAAGCAGCGGATAATAGGCAAGGACTTCTGCGTTCGAAATCGAGGCCGCATTAAAATAAGGTCCGAGCTCCCAATAGACTGATCTTGGTTTTCCACGCCATTCGATATTGACGATTTTGGCGTGTAGAAAATCAGTCAGCTCATTGTCAAAAGAATCGTAGTAGTCGCTTCGACCTGGTAAGAGCCCAAGGCCCTGCGCTTCGAAAGGGCCTTTCTCGGTCATCCATCCAAAGCGTTCGGTCGCAAGAAAACCGCCTGCGCAAAAGCCAACGTAACCACCGCCGGTACGTACGAAATCCACGATCCAAGTCTGAAGCTCGGGTGCCATCATTCGTTGTTGAACTTTGGCTTCGCCGCCTGGCTGGATCCAGACTGACGGCACTTTCGATCGGGCTAACGATACGTCATTGGGTCCTATTAGGTGAACATCGTAACCCGCAGAGACGGCAATCGCGCGAGCAGCTTCGGAGCAACCTGTAACCAGCGATGTTTGAGGGCAGCTGCCAGGACCTGAATAAACGTAAGCGATTGGCTTGGCCTGCGCCGCGACGGAAGCGGAAGTTCCAAACATGCTTATAACAAAAACGATCGAGAAATAAAGAGAAACGCCTGACATGAGGGCCCCTCCTCGGAGTCAGCTTCTAATCGGCGTCCCAAGGTTAACGCTAAGTCGAAGAATCACGCTATTTTTTTAATGCTCACTCTCGATTTTGACGCCGAGAATAATAAAACTTTTAAAGATGTAGATCTATTTTGCGCAAAGAATTTTTAGCATGGCTAGATGATGAAACACTCGCGTAACATCGAACATCGTCGCTCGTTTGGAAGGATTCTCTCTTGTTCAACATACGAAAATCGAACCTCATAAAATCGTTCGCGTTTGTTCTTACCGCATTAGCGACCTCCCTTTCTGCTGCATCTCAACCGATAGAGCCGGTCAAAGAAGTTTTCTCGCCGCCTTCGCCGGCGCACCCCGAACAGTTTATGAAGGTTGCCGTTGTTCAGTGGAACTCGGCAGGAGCTACTCCGCTCGGCGCGAGTGCTGCTGAGGCCGGGGCTTACATGGACCGAAACCGCGCGGACATGGCGGCCCGGATTCAAACGGCGGCCGCAAACGGCGCACTGTTTATTTCTCTAAGTGAGTTTGCAGTCGTCGGGTACCCCGACATTCCAAATCTTCCACCCGAAGAAGACGATTTTCGAAATCGCGATGACATTCGGCCCTTCGTCGATACGATTCCCGGCTTATCAACCCAGTATTTTTCTGCTCTAGCGAAAGCTCATAAGGTCTGGATCCAATTTGGAATGGCAGAAGTCGAGACTGGAACAGACAAGTATTTCAACACTGCCGTCGTCATCAACGATAGCGGCGAAATCGTCGCGACCTTTCGAAAAAACTCTCTCTATCAATTAGAAAATAACTTTCTCTCGGCCGGCTCGAAGGCGGTCACCTTCGAAGCGCCGTTTGGACGCGTAGGACTCGTGATCTGCGCCGATATTTACAATCAAACGCTCTTAAGCCAGTACCGTGCTCTCGGCGTAAATGTTCTAAGTCTGAGCACAAGCTGGGCTCAAATGAATACCGGCATGTCGGTATTTTCTTCGGCTGCGCGTTCGATGGGTGTCTATGTTCTCGCGGCGAATCAAACTTACTTTCCTGATTCTGGCGTTATCAATGCTGACGGAACTCAGCAGTCACACATTCGGCAGTCGTTAGACCAAATTGCATACGGCTATTTACCGCTGAAGAACAGAGCGGCGCCAGCACCGGCTGCGACGCCACAAGTTCCAGCTTCCACGCCGGTCTTTTTCAAAAGACCCGGCAAGTAATTACGGGGCTGCGCGGTTGTCAACTTTCAGCGTCGGGGAATTCCAGAGATTCGTTACGAAATCGAGCTTTCGTTTGATCTTTGGGTTCGTCTTTATCGCTGCCGTCATATCGAGTGTCGCTTCGCCTGGAATGACGATTTCGTAGTTTGGACTTTTCAATTCCAACATCTGGCGCCAAGCCCAGAACTCTGCAAAGTCTTCCCAGGCATTAAACGAAGAGTAAGACGTGATAAATGAACTTTTTTGAAGACTCGTGTAAATCTCTTTTGCGTCGCTCGGGTTTAAATACTGAGTGCAGTTGTAAAAGCAAAAGTCGTCGCGCTTAAAATAAGTCGCGTCCGCGAGTGGCGTGTTTGGCGACTCCCAGCTCAGGCGACTCCAGTCGCTCAGTCCGCCGGGACTATTGATCGTATTTCCGAAATCAATCAGGTGACCCAACTCGTGCATCAGCACGTAATAAAGACCATCGCTCGGAAGAGTCGATAACTTTAAGCCGTAACTAATTTGGACAAGTTTAGGGTCATTCGATAAAAAATTGGTCGACCCGTCAAATGCGAGCTGCTCTTTCCATGTCACGAGATCGTGTGTCGTCGGCTGCTGAAGAAAAGTCGCCTGGCGCATGCCCACGTAACCACCGACGTGGTGACCGAGAGAGTCTGTGACCGGGCTAGCGAAAGCCGTCGAGGCAATGCCGTCAGAGAGAAAGATATGATCAAGCGAGCAGAGAGACGGCCGCATCCGATCGGGCATTTCGTCATAGATCGCCATTAAGGCCGGAACATACTGCGCACCATTGGACGCGCATTTAATTGAATTATAATTTCGAGAAATTTGATCGGTGGTCGCCGTTGTTTCGCACACGGCTTGCGTGAGGTTCGCCTCACAATCCGCGCGCGTCTCGATAGTCTGCGCCGGCGCGCGACCCACAAGTTGTTCGCCTTGAGCGAGCACAGTAACGAAAAAATCATTTGAGAGTTGTCGACTCGAAGACGTATCGGACTTTGAACAGGCCGACAGGCCTAAAAAACTAAGAACGCCGACGATCAGAACCGCGTTTTTCTTCACTCTTGCCCCCCGAGTTAGGGGCAGGCTTACCACACTGGTTCCGAAATGGGACCTAGAAAACCTCTTCAGAAGCGACTTTCAGACCGCCAGATCAAATCCACTGAGTTTGATGGAGTTTTAATCGAGTTCGATCCGGCCCTCCTTAAACCTTGAACCGACTAACCCCCGTAGGGTCTATTCGCTGACGAAAAGCCCAACAAATAACGGAGACTTCGCTAATGACTCTCGACCCGCGGGTTCTGCTTTACGCTTCGCTGAGCCGGCGCATCGGCGCCTTCGTCATCGATTGTTTCATTCTTTTTGTCTTAGGATTATTTGCGAGCCAGATCGTACCATTTCTGGGGACTGTCGTTATCTGGTTTTTCTACGCGCCGATTTTAGAATCTTCTGAGCTTCGAGCGACACTCGGAAAACATCTCATGGGCATTCAAGTCGCTGACCTGACGGGCCAACGAATTTCGTTTCAGGCTTCACTGATTCGAAATGCTTTGAAACTCATATCGATGGCGATTTTATTTCTTGGATTTGTATTCGCGCTCTTCTCGAGCCGTAAACAAACATTTCATGATCTCCTCGCAAATACGGTGGTCGTTTACGGTCGCTCCGAGAAAGCGGTCGCTGATGCCTGGACAGATTCAATCAAAGAACTCTTTCGCCGAGTCCAGTCTGAAGTCGCGCCGGCGTCGTCAACGACGGGCTCTGAACCAGCTGCCGATATCGCTTCGCAACTCGAGCGATTAAAGACAATGCTAGATAACGGCGCACTGACGGCCGACGAGTATGAAGCGGCCAAAAGAAAAGTCTTGAGCTAACGCTCGACAGTTTTGGTTAGAGACGAAGGTTGCACTGGCACCCGTCATTGAAAACTCACAGCGCTGATGTCCCAAAGTTCTCAATCGATTTCCAAACAGGAGAGTGCCAAAATTTGGCCCAAGTGTTGAACGGTTTACTTCGATACTAAGCTGTCTAAACTCTCAACGGTCATTTAATTCATTTTGAAGGCGCGCACGCCTCTTGCTCATCGGTTTGCGTAACCAATGCTATCAAAAAAACTTTAGGAGTCTTTCATGAGCTTCCGTATCTCTTCACTCGGCACTCTTGCCATCGCGACTGCCGCCCTCGTTGGCTGCGCTGGCCAAGGCAATCAACCAGCGGGCTTCGGCAACGGCGAGATCAACGCCGCAAGCATCGTAGCCACCAAGTCTCTCACGCCGCCTGCGAAGGCGCAGCGCCTTGCGGATACGTCGGAGCAACTTTTGTCGGTTCAAGGTTTTGACTACGCCAATGACGTAGCTGATCTCGCTTTGGCGCAAGACCCAACGAACGTAAAAGCACAATTCATCAAAGCTATTTTGGGTCCAATCGTCGCTCAACGCGGCATCGCGGCCCGAGTTGCTCCGTTGGCAGCTCTTGATGCGAAAACAGACGCTGGTTACTCTGACGTACTCGTGAAAATTGACGAAGCTCCAGATTCAACTTTAAAGACTTTCATCATGGATGGGCAGCCAGACATTAAGTCAGAGGCAGACGTTCAATCGCACCTCGACGCGATGGCCGATGCGTTCGGTAAAATTCGCCAGTTTGCAAAAGACAACAAAGGCGCTCAGATCACAATGAACGGTACGGATCTTATGTACCAAGCATTGATGGATCGTCAGCACGAACTCTGCACCGTTCAATCGGTCGGCCAGTACGTCTACAAATACGTTTGTCCGTCAGAAGTTAAAATGCTCCAGACGACGATTGACCGTGGCGACCTTGAAGTCATTCAACAGTACGCAGCTGGCATGGAACTCTATATGTCGCTCTACAACTCGTATGACTTAACGGGCTCGATCAAAGTTGCTCAAGACAACGCGGGCAAAAAAGGCCAACAGGCGTCGCCTACTGACATCCTCAATCAATTACTCTCTAATCCAAAGTTCGGTACGATCCGCGCTGGCAACGGCTTCGCGAAAGTGAAAAGCCTCGGCGCAGATGCGATCACTGGTATCCGTTGGGTTATGTCGAACCAATCGAAACTTTGCCCTATGGGTCAAGAGAACGCTCACAACCGTATCGGTTCACTCGTGAACAACGGAATCTGTGTTCCATCAACTCAACAAGGCAGCATCAATCAAGGTATTCGCAAGGTAGAAGCAGCACTTGCTGGCGGCAAGGTAGCAGTGCCGGTCACGAGTTCGACTGGTACATACCAAACGGTCATGCAACCTTCGGCGATTCTCGATCAACCGATTGCGGATCTTCACTCGCTTGCACCTGTTACGACAAATGCGTGTGGCAAAATCACTGGCCTTGCTGACTCTTCACTTGGCGGTTTGTTCCCGAACAAAGACTTGAACGCGATTATCGCGCAAGGAAGTTCGTGCCCGTAACTTCTCGACCCGCTCATTTCTTGGCCCGCATTGCGACTACGGTCGTGTGCGGGCTTTTTTGTTTCACGGCTGACGCATCGTCGAAACTCCATCACTATTCAATGGCTGAATGTGCGAAGACCTTCTGTGTTTCGGCTGCCGGTGAGGCGGCCTTTATTTCTAACTTAAGTCCGACTCTCGCCGCCGAGAACGTCTCGCTTCAGATCGCCTCTACAACGGGAACTAAAAAGACTTACCAATGCTCGTCGATGGCTTACCTGATGGAGTCGTCAATTTTAACGTGCGACTTAGCAGGACAAAAGAAGACCCTTGTCATCGACCTCGCCAACTCCGAGTTTCATTCTTACTGAGCGTATGAGTTTCAGACATCGAACGGTATGCCTTCGCCACAACCGGATTTTCCTCCGCACTCTTCGTTGGGCGGTCTTCCTCCGGCAGAGTTCGTCAGACGACAAGCTGCCTGAAACCAGAGCTCTCGAGTGGCTTGGTTAAAGGGGGGACCTCAGGATGAAAAGGAACTGGCAAAGAATGCGATCACACTCGCTCAGAAAAAAAATGAGCGTGGAAGTTATTTGGAAAATCGCCGAGGTGAACTCAAAGCGGAGTTTAGAAAGATCGTCCTCCATTGGCGAATTTCAGATTCCTTCACCGCGGAGGAAAAGGTTGCGTCTAAAGAAAATTGGCTCGGGAGGAGGGCGCAAGCGCAACTATCCGGAACCGTGTGGCAATCGATCACCTCAAGTAGCATATCGTCATCGTCGAACGGCAGCACATCAAGGCTGCTTAATGCTTTCGCCATCGGCAGACGTCTTTACCGCGTCAAGACCGTCTGCACTGCTGACATTTAGAAGAAGCAAGTAACAACGGCTTCAGATCGCCGGCGACGGAAGGCGTCGATCATGCTCTCTTGCCAAGAGATATTGAAACGCCCTAGATCAATTAGCGAAAACCTAAAAGACGATCGATTCAATTTAAATGCGTGCGTCCCTAAGTAATGCTCGAACCGTCCCGATACTCGAACGCTTTCGCTAAATCGAATGTCGATGGCTACTTCCGTCGAGGCCGCTAAACCCCAGCCGCTCCGATCACCCGTCTGAAATTGGCCACCGCTCCCCGAAAAAAGCAGAGTCGCTTTTAAGTCTGACGTGAGCGGCGCGAAAGTCCAACCGCTCCCTACTCGCACTTCTGATTCTTTGTATTCCGCATTTGGCGTCGACCAATCGCTATAGCCAATCGAAAGCTTTCGCGTGAACCCCGGCTCACCAAGAGATCCGCCTTGTCGAGAATCGAGATCAAAAACTGTGAAATCTCGCACAAGCGCGCGATCTTTATTTAGATTGAAGCGCGGTCGAAAGAAAATTAGCTCATCCGACCAAAATCGCGTGGGCTGACTACTCTCGAAAAGTCGGTACCCGGGAAAAATAGAAAGAATCGCATCACTATTCGTCGAATCGTAGCCGGCCGACAACCCGCTGAGCCGATGCGCTCGCGGCTGAATTTCAGATCGCTTCGACGAAGCATAGACGTCAGCGTCAGCGTCAGCGGTTGTTTGCTCATCGGCGAAGTGCAGACGGCTCTTCCACTCCATCATATTGACGCGCTGAAATTCTTGAGGCGTTCTCGGCATCAGATAATTGAGTTCGAGCTGATATTCGATTCGCCGAGACGGCGAAAGCTCTAAAGCCTCAATGTCCATTTTGGCGCGAAGTTTATCTGCGCTAAGTCCCTTTTCAGCAAGGCCTGGATGGTCTCTTCGGTAGATCTCAATTTTGTGGAAGTCAGATGTCATCGTTGAAAACGACGAGATTCGACCGCACCTTGAGAGTCTTAATACGCTCTCAAGTGGAGTGATGAAAAGAGCTCGGCCGCACTGATTTTCAGTCGCATTGTTAACAAGGCTGTAGACATAGTTTGAGCAATTGAGAAAAAAGAAATTATATGGTCTCTCGCCCTTCAACTCTTTTAGAGACTCGACCAACATCTTCTTTTTTTCGAACTCTGAGAGCGTAAGATGCGCGATTAGAAGATCACGGTCTTCTAAGTTTGAATCGTCAGATTTTCGGTGAAACTCAGTTAGTGCAAAGCCGCCCGGCACCGTCCCGAACACCGAGCGCGCTAGAAAGGCAGTCGCCTTATAGTCGCCAAAAAATTCTAGCGCTAACGCCGAAGGTTCTGGATCTGCGTCGTTGTGAAAAACTAAAAATGAATGACCGAAAGACGAAACTGGTGACCGCGGATTTTCGGTAGCGAAAACCATCGAGACATGTTTAGCAGATTCGAGAAATTTAATTTTCTCGGCGTCGCTTGAGAAAAAGAAATCCGCGCGTGACGGCGTCGCCGCGAAAACTGATATTAGAAGAATCATGAAATGTTTAACTGGAGCGGACAAAAATCTTCGCTCCCTCGCAGGCAAACTCGCGCTCGCTTAGGCGAGTCGAAAGAAGCGCTCGAAGTCGCGCCTTGGCGCGCTCTAGGTCAGTTTTTTGACCTGAAAGAACCTCTGCCCCAGCGAGAAGCCTTTGGCCAGAGCCAAAAGCTTCATCAATAATTTTCGCATTATTTTTCAAAAAGTAAGAAAAGAGCCGCGGTGGGCAGCCCGCGCTTATTCCTTTGTCGCAGGCTTTGCTCGATGAGCTGGTTTTTTCGCTGGCGCTTGTGCTTCTTCGTTTTCTTCAGCAACCGGCGCAGCGGCAGCGGCTTCACGGTGCAAATCAAGATTCACGGTGCCTGGAGCGTATCTCCACATGCTGTCTGATGCGTAGTCTGTCGTCGAGCCAAAAACGCCGCCCGAAATGATGTTCACGAAGAAGACAGGTTCCATTTCCGAATCAAGAATGACGCGCGCGGGGCGGTAGCCTTCTTTTCGTACTTCAAGCGTCGCGGCAGTTTTTGAACGTTTGACGATGCCGGTGAAAGGCGTTTGACCGATCTTTGCGCCGTTCAAAACTACATCTGCATTGTCGACGTTTGAGTTAACAGACAGCGGTTGCGTGCTACCTTTCAAAATAGTCGCACATCCCTGAAGTCCCAAAAATCCTGCCAAAACAATAGCAAACGCGAATAGCTTCATGACTCTCCCTAAAATGACAAATTGAAATGAAACTCAAACGTACCACAACCGGGCGAGCTGGCAATCTTGATATTGTCCTGTCAGATCAGCGCGGTCTGCTGGCGCAGCGCTACTGCCTCACCGGCGCCGGCTAAAGCTGGCAATGACACTATTCCTACACGGAAAACTCAATTGTTGCAGAAAGTTGCGTGCTGATTTGGCAGCTCGCCGCTCTCGTGGAGTTCTCAAAATCTTCGTTAGGTCGCAAGCCACAAAAAAAGCCAAACTAGGCCGCCTTTAGGAACGCTTTTTAGATAATGGGATTAGACCAAGATCACGGAGCTTTGCAGTTTAGTGCGTTTACCGTTGTCGTCGTAGCACCATCGAAAATAACGGCGTTCCCCGTCCCGGTGTATCCACCGTCCTTGTTGAGTTTGATTGAAAGAATCAAAGACGATGTGATGACGCCATTTGCGTCAACCGCTACCGCGTTGACAATTTGAGAAATTGTAGCAGCGGGATCATTTACGTTCCCTAGGAAGTATGTCTCGCCATTCGTCGTCAGCAAGGGGAGGAAATCAACGCCATTCTTCTTAACAGAGACGTTTTCCCAATTTGAATGAGCGCCCGGCATCGCGACCGCAGAGATTTCGTAGTTTGAGCCGTCACAATGCAGAGCTGACGCGATTACATTGACCGGAAGTATGAGGGCGAACGCCAAAACTGAGTAAGCAAATTTAATTTACTTCTCGGATAAATTCGATTTAGGTTGAACCCCGTTTGTAGACCGTCATTGCAACCGCAACAACTGACCACACAGACTTTGAATTTTTGTTCGAGGTTTCGATCAATAATTCCTCACGCTTTTACTAAGAGCTGCGCCGAAAAATATAAATATGATGAGAGCAGCCAGCGCACAGCAAGTAGCCGCGAGGTCTAACGACCTTTTTGAATCTGACTCTGACGCTTTGAGTGGAGAAAAGTCGACGGGCACCTTAAAAATGGCTCGGGAGGAGGGATTCGAACCCCCGACCAACCGGTTAACAGCCGATTGCTCTACCACTGAGCTACTCCCGAACATGAAAAGTGGAACGCCTAAATTACGGGAGCGGCGGGACTGGTGTCAACCAATCCTGGCCGCCGCGAGGCAATTGTCGACCCAGAAACGTCCCGAACGGGTCAGCGCCTGACGCGGCCTAGTCTTAAGGTCCTTGGGACTTCAGATGAGCCAGCGTCTCCAGATCGGCAAAAGCCGCTGCTAATTCAGGACTCTCAAACGCCTGCCCAGCGAAAATAAAAAAAGCGCCGCTCTTAGAGCGCATCAACTGCTCATGCGTCCCATCGACGTATTCAAAGGTAACAAAAAGATTGGACGGATCTGGATAAGTCGTTTGAGAAACCAGATGCGCAGCCGCATTCGTCGAACAATGAAGACTGAACCACTTTTCAACATCCATATAGCCGATGTCTTCAGCATTTAAATTAAACGCCTGCCACCGCATTTTTAAACCGTCTTTGAGTTCTTGAACCTTCCGCCCATCAGGCCAAACAATCGCACTCACACGAGTCCGACAAAGCTCAATTTTCAGAGGCACAGGCGGCGGCACCGCAACGCCCGTCGCCGGCGGAGCAATTCCAATCTGCTGCAGGCTCGCATTCACATGATCAGGCGACAGATGCCTAATGACATAAAAAATCATAATCAGTGCAATGCCAAGAACGATGACTTTGAGATAAAGAAGTTTGCTCATAGAAATTTAATAGCACAGCGTCTACCACAAAAAAACAAGCTCCCCTCTCCCACTCCTCCGCAGCGCCAAGCGCGCAAGCTCCCCTCGGGCGTCCAGAGGGCGGAGCCCTCTGGTATTGACGACTGAAGCGAAGCGGAAGGAGCAAAGTCCTCGGCGAGAGCCGAGGCGATACAAACAGCCATCTTTTCGGGAGTGACGCAGTCACGGAAGAAAAATGGTGCACCGGGAAGGAGTCGAACCTCCGACCACTAGATTCGTAATCTAGTACTCTATCCAGCTGAGCTACCGGTGCACTAAAAAGAGAGTCTTGTTATGTCGGCTCCGAACTGAGAAATCAAGCTCCCAGTCCAAGAATTTTAGGGCTACACTGCCAAATATTGCTCTTCAGGAGTTCGCCATGACCAATCACGACGTTTGGACCTCAGCCCTTTCAGAAGCCCAACAGACAATCCAAACATTTCTCGCCGATCCGGCTCAAATCGCGGCGTGCGAAAAGTTCTCGACACTGCTCACGGACACCTTCAAAAACGGCGGGAAACTCTTCACCTGCGGCAATGGCGGAAGCCACTGTGATGCCATGCATTTCGCCGAGGAGTTCACCGGCCGCTACAGAAAAGATCGGGCTCCTCTAGGCGCCCTTGCGCTCGGAAACGCGCCGCATGTGACGTGCGTCGGAAACGACTACGGTTTTAACGAAATTTTCGCCCGCGAAATTGGCGGCATGGGCCGAAAAGGCGACATGTTAGTCGGCCTCTCCACAAGCGGAAATTCCGAGAACGTGATTCGCGCCTTTACGACCGCAAAATCGATCGGAATCAAAACCGTCGCACTCCTAGGTCGCGACGGCGGCAAACTAAAAGCGATGGCCGATCACTCGATCGTGATACCGGCAACGACCTCCGACCGCATCCAGGAGATGCATATCAAGATCATCCACACGGTGATCGAGACGGTCGAGCGTCATCTCTTCCCAGAAAACTACTGACGCCTGCCTCTGGCCTGTGGCAGTCTCGAATTTGCCTAATTAAGCTTTTTTGGCAAATCCACGGAGCAGTGGGAGAGTGGCTTAATCCAATAGTTTGCTAAACTGTCGTACGGGGTAAACCCGTACCGGGGGTTCGAATCCCCCCTGCTCCGCC
>JAYTHQ010000191.1:0-1261 GCA_043732445.1 Bdellovibrionales bacterium
GCACCCTGATGAACCAACTTATCTGAAATCGGTTTCTCCGGCGTCAGGGTAAACGCCGCTCGAAGTGCATCGTCACTCTCGCCGATTTTTGGGATCGAATCGGCTTGAAGATTAAAGGCGCCCGACTCTTCCCATTTGAGCTTGTGTTGAATAGCAAAAGCCGTCGCTGCCGACGATGCCTGCTGAGTTTTCAAAGCGCTTTCAAGCGAAGCAAGGGCCGCTTGCGACTGCTGTTTAGCCAAAAGTATTTCGGCCACATCGTCTTGCACCTGTTCGAAGGTGCGGGTCGCTGCCGGCTTCTTCGCCTCAACCTGAATGATGTGGTAACCAAACTGAGATTTGATGGGCTCGCTGATGTCGCCAACTTTCGCGTTGAATGCGGCCTTCTCAAACGACTCGACCATGTGGCCTTTTGAGAAAAATCCGAGATCTCCACCTTTGTCTTTTGAACCCGGATCATCACTGTCTTGTTTTGCCAGCGCTGCGAAGTCGGCGCCCGGCGCCTTTAACTTCTTTGAAATCTCTTGGGCCTTAGCGAAAGCGCGATTCTCTGAATCCTTATCGCCCTCAACGGTCTTAATGAGAATGTGTCGAGCGCGGACTTGCTCTTCGTTCGAATACTCTTTTTTGTGCGACTCGTAATAATCTTTCGCTTTTTTTCCGTTACCGGGCTCGGCCAAAAACGCTGTCACTTGGGATTGCTGGATGGTTGCGGGAACGACGAGGGCGTCGGTTGGAATTTTTAGAAATTCCACGTTTGCCTTTACATTGCTAAGGGCTTGTTCACGTGTCGTTTCGAGCGCCGTCGGTGCCAACGCCGAACGGAAAAGTTCGACGGTGCGACGGAGCGATTGTTCTTGGCGAATTTCAGCCTCGAACTCCGCGCCGGTTTTGCCGGTTTGAGTGAGATAATTGTTGTAGATCTCACGCTTGAACTGGCCTTTTTCTTGGAAGGCCGGAATCGCGACGATCGTGTCACGCACTTCAGCATCGGTCGTGAGAATGTGTTCTTTTTCGGCCTTCTGCTTGACGAGCTCCATCTCGACAACTTGCGAGAGCGCCTGATTCTGCATAATTTTTTGGCCAAAATCGCCGCCTAATGCTTCGTATTGCTGCATGCGCGGATCGCGGCGCAACCGCTCGACCGCTTCCTGGAGGCGAGCCATCGGGATCGATTGCCCGTTGACCGTCGCGGCCGTTCCGCTCGCGAAACCTTGCTGGCCGCTCTTGTTGATGCCCCAGAAACCGAAGACCAGGATGA
>JAYTHQ010000192.1:0-1252 GCA_043732445.1 Bdellovibrionales bacterium
GACCCCGAGGAAGGCTCGGCCCTCGCGCGCAGCTTCATCGAGACCTACGCGAAAAACAAAGTCTTCGGCGTGATCACTTCACATTTGGGTCCACTGAAAACCGGTTGGGGCGATCACTCCGGCGTCATCAACGGGAGTCTTGAGTACAACGCGCGCTCGGGCCAGCCGACCTACCAGTTTTTTATGGGCGTACCGGGCCAATCGCTCGCGATTCAAACTGCAAAACGCGTTGGCGTTTCGCAGGCGATCATTGATCGCGCCATCAATCACCTCTCACCCGAGACCAAGGCACAACATCAGCATTTAGCCGAAATCGAATCGATGAAAGACGAACTCCAGGAACTTCGTCGCTCACTGGCCGAAGAGTTAAAAGGTGCGCGCGAAAACAAGCGCCGCTACACGGAACTAGTGGGTCTATTTAAAAAAGAGCGCGACGAGTGGATGAGTCGAGCAGTCAAAAAGGCCGAAAAGAAAATCGACGCCATGATGGACTTTGCCCAAGTCGACAACATCTTTAAAAGGCATGAAAAACTGCAATCAATTAAAACTGAATTGCCTGAAGTCGTAAAAGCGTCGCAAGTGGCAGCGAAACGTCCAAAACTCGAGACAGCCGAAGATTTCGAGAAAATCTATCCGCCCGGCTCGATCATTTTTATTCCGTCGGTTGGGCAAGAAGGTGTCGTGCAAGGAAAAGCCAACAACAAAGGCGAGATTCCGGTGCTGTCGCACTCGATGCGGCTGTTCGTTCACTGGCAGCAGTTGAAACCGCCGCAAAGCCTTCAGAACCCGACGCAAAATTTAGTTCGCAGATCTGGCGGCGTGCAAGTCACGTTGATGGACACCGATCGCACGATCGACGTACGAGGTAAGTCGACCGAAGACGCAATCGGCGTTCTTGAAACACAGCTCGATGCCGCTTCACTCAACGGCGAAAATCGCGTGAAGATCGTGCACGGGCACGGCACTGAAGTTTTAAAACGCGCCTTGCGATCGCACTTGTCGCGAAGTGTTTACGTCAAAAAATGGAAAGCCGGCGGACCTGATTCCGGCGGCGACGGCGTGACGTGGGCAGAGCTAAAAGATTAAGGCACAGCCAGCTGCGTGTCGGGTTTTGCGACCGGCTCGCAGCGGTTGCCGTGAAGGCCAGGTAATTTGACGGCCGCTGGCTCAATGAGCACGGCCTCTAGACACGAATCGACATCACGGCGAATTTTATCGGCAAGCAAGCGCTCTTCTGAATCGACACGCGACC
>JAYTHQ010000193.1:0-4481 GCA_043732445.1 Bdellovibrionales bacterium
GCCCGTTGGCGTCATTTCGCCGTCGAGGCGAAGCAGCGGGGCCGCTCCGGCAGCTAAGTGCAAATCGGAAGCACCCTTTTCGACCATCATTTTAAAAAGCTCATCGATCTTTGCCATGCTAACCTCTTGAACTTAGTCCGAGACTTGTTCTCCCTGTTTATCGGCGCAACGCTTGGGTATATTGAGCTTTTCGCCTTGGATCGGAGCACAAGCTCGGCAATAGTCGAGTCGGCTCGACCTGCGGCCTGGAGAAAATATGCCATCAGAAATCCTTATGAACGTGAGACCCAGCGAAACGCGGGTCGCTTATATCGAAAACGGCGCTCTCGTTGATCTGAAGATCGAACGCAAGACCTCGCCAACGCTTGTTGGCTCCGTTCACCGCGGAAAAGTCATGCGAGTTCTGCCCGGCATGCAGGCAGCCTTCGTCGACATCGGTCTCGACCGCGCAGGTTTTCTCTATGTGGGCGATGTCCGTGGTGACATGGACGCCGAAAGCGGTGATCTTTTTGAACCGCCGACGCTGTCGCGAAGTCCACGCGATCCCGACGCGGCCCCCACCGCCCTTGATGACGACGCCGAAGCACAAGAGATTCACAAGCCACGAATCCAAGAACTTTTAACCGAAGGTCAGTGGATCTTGGTTCAAGTCGCGAAGGATCCGCTTGGCTCAAAGGGGGCGCGAATCACGACTCACATTTCGCTCCCCGGTCGAAATGTCGTCTTTATGCCGACGCTCAACCATCTCGGCGTTTCGCGCAGAATCGAAGACGCCGACGAGCGCGAGCGCCTGAGGCAAATCATCGAAGGTATTGAACCAAAGGGCGGCGTCATCGTCCGAACAGCTGGCGAGGGCGCGACCGAAGCCTCGCTCAGGGCCGACGTCGACTACCTGCACCGTCTCTGGCAAGAGATTCAGCGCAACTACGATAAGAAAACCAAAGCCGGCCTCGTCCACGCCGAGCTTGATGTTGAGCTTCGTGCCCTTCGCGATCTCTTGAGCGAAGAAGTCGACAAAGTCATTACCGATGACGAAGAGTCGTTTAAGCGCATCAACACTTTTATTTCGCAGTTCATGCCGAAATTTGAAAACAAAGTGACGCTTTATTCTGGCGCCCGCCCCTTGTTCGATCAATACGAAGTCGACACCGAAATTTCGCGTTCGATCGAGCGAAAAATCTGGCTCAAATCTGGCGGCTATATCGTGATCGATGAAGCCGAAGCGCTCGTCGTGATCGACGTCAATACGGGCCGCTATGTCGGCAAAAAAGATTTCGAAGACACGATTTTAAAAACGAATCTCGAAGCTGTCCGCGAAGTCGCGCACCAACTCCGGATCCGAAACTGCGGCGGCATCATCATTATTGATTTCATCGATATGGAAAAAGAATCGCACCGAGAGAAAGTGCTTTCGGCCATGCGCGAAGATCTGGTGAAAGACCGAGCCCGCACCACGGTCGTATCGATGTCGAATTTGGGCCTCGTTGAGATGACCCGAAAAAGAATTCGTCCAAGCCTTGTTAAAACGCTGTGCGAATCGTGTTCGTACTGTGACGGCCGAGGGTACATCAAACAAAAGGCGACGATTGCTCACGAAATCTTTCGCGATTTAGAGCGAGAAGGCCGTCTGGCCAATCCGCGCGCGACGACCGTCATTCACTGCCACACCGCGGTTGGCGACTACATTTACGAAGAAGAGACCGAAGCGCTCGAAGATATTGAGCGCCGGATTGGCCGTAACGTCGTTCTCAAGCTCGAACCCGACTACCACCGAGAACGTTACGAGATTTTTACCAGCTAGCCTCAGAGGCCTGATGAAAATGGATTCTGAGCGTTCAAGTCGCCTCAATTGGCCCCCGCGGCGGTCTCGCACGCGGGGTCTTGCAACGAACTCTCGCTCACCCAGCTGAAATTATTGACAGTCTATCTCGCAACGTGGCAGATATTTGCCCTTCGCACTAGTTTCCAGAATTCAGGGAGAGTCCATGTACGCGATCATTCGCGCCGGCGGTAAGCAGTATAAAGTTGAAGCGGGCGACACCGTCCGTGTCGAAAAACTCGAGAAAAACCTCGGTGATCAATTCGATCTCGCCGAAGTTTTGATGGTTGGCGGCGATAAAACGTTTATTGGCGCGCCGCTCGTTCAAAATGCAAAAGTAACAGCGGTCGTCACTCGTCAGGCAAAGGCTTCGAAAATTCTCATTTTCAAAAAGAAGCGCCGTCAGGGTTACCGCCGTATGCAGGGTCACCGTCAGCTCTTCACTGAGCTCTTCATTCAATCCATCACCACTCCTGAAGGTCAGACGTTTAAAACTGACAAATCAGCTCAAGTGATAGATCCGGTGAAAACTGCTGCGCGTAAAGCGGCTGCGGCTGCGGCTCCGAAAAAAGCAAAAGCAAAAACCGACGGAGCGGCTCCAAAAGCGGCTGGCGCGAAGAAAACGGCCAAAAAAGCGTCGGGCGGCGCCAAAAAAGCGAGTGCTAAGAAAACTGGCGCTAAAAAAGCTAGCGACAAAACGGCCGCTACGAAAAAATCTTAATTCATATTTTTTAGAGTCTTAAACGGGGTTAGTCATGGCAAGTAAGAAGGCAGCAGGTAGTACACGGAACGGACGCGACTCACACAGTAAGCGTCTTGGCGTTAAACGCTTCGGTGGCGAAACGGTAAAGCCGGGAACAATCATCATTCGTCAGCGCGGAACAAAATTTCACGTCGGCAATAACGTTCGTTTGGGTCGTGATTTTACGATCTACGCTTTGATCGACGGCCAAGTCATGTTTGAGCGGATCGACAAGCTTCGCAGCAAAGTCAGCGTTTACGCTAAAGGCACTGCGCCAGCATCGCGCACGATTACGTACAAACCAGCCGCGAAAATCGCTTAAGCATCAGCCCCGTCTCATCATTGTGACGAGACAAATCACCAGAGATTGACCAAGGCCGGCTCATCACGCCGGCCTTTTTGTTATGTTCGCTCCGCCCCTGGCTCCGCTGACGTTTTCACAGGCAAAAACGTCATTCTAGAATCAATTCGCAAATAAGGTTCAAAGTATTCAATGAAGTTCGTCGACGAAGTTTCAATTACAGTTAAATCCGGAAAAGGCGGGCCTGGTTCCGTGAGTTTTCGGCGTGAGTCGATGCAGGCGCGAGGCGGCCCCAATGGCGGCGACGGCGGCAAGGGCGGCGATCTCGTTTTTCGCGCCACGACCGACCTGAATTCGCTGTTAAATTATCGCTTTAAGACAAAGCACTCGGCCCCGCATGGTGGCGCGGGCGGCGGAAGCAATATGTCTGGCGCTGCCGGACCAGATCTGATTTTGCGAGTTCCGGTCGGAACAATTATTAAAGATGGTGAAACCGATCAGGTGCTTCTCGATTTGAGTGAACCGGGCGACACGATTTTCCTTGAGGGCGGCCGCGGCGGAAAAGGAAATCACTTTTTCCGAACGAGCGTCAACCAAGCTCCGGAACATGCGCAGCCGGGTGAGATGGGCGTTGAGCGCAGCGTTCGCATGGAATTAAAACTTCTCGCCGATGTCGGCGTTATCGGTTACCCGAACGCAGGCAAGTCGACATTGATTTCGTCGATTTCGGCAGCTCGTCCAAAAATTGCCGACTATCCATTTACGACCTTAAGTCCGAACTTGGGCGTCGTTCCTTACGGCGATGATCGAACGATCGTCGTTGCCGATATTCCAGGTCTCGTTCCTGGGGCTCACAAAGGTGTGGGTCTTGGGCAACAGTTTCTTCGTCACATTGAGCGAACAAATTTGTTCATTCATTTGGTCGACGCAAGCGGCACAGAGGGGCGAGCTCCGTTGCAGGATTACAAAGATATTTTACTTGAGCTTCAAGAGTACGATCGCGCGAAATCCAAAGAAGAAAACTTCCGTCCACTTTCATTGCGACCGCAGATGGTCGTTTTAAATAAGATCGACATTCTGACCAAAGAGCGCCGAGAAGAGCTCGCCGAAGAATTCCGTCGAGAGGGCGTCGAGACCCTGCAGATCTCGGCCGCGACCCAACATGGAACACGCGAACTCGTCTTCGCGATCGGAAAGAAGATCTATGGCGTCTGATAAAGCGAACAATAGAGCAAACGACATCATGGTCAAAGAACTCGATCCAAATGCTCGCGTCGGAATTTTCGGGGGCACATTTAACCCATTACACATGGGTCATATCAACGCGATCACGACGGTTCACAACCGCATCAAGCTCGATGAAGTCGTGGTCATTCCGGCAGCGCAAAATCCGAAAAAAGGTCCGGTCGAAGGACCAACGGCTGATCAACGTCTCGCGATGTTAAAAGCGGGGCTTGCTGAGTTTTCTGATTTCGTCGCCGTCGACGACCAAGAACTTCGTAAAGGCGGAGCGAGCTATTCCGTCGAGACTGTACGCACGTACGCGAAAACGATCGCCGCCGAAAATCTTTATGTCATTGTCGGCCTTGACCAGTTCAACGACTTTGATCAGTGGAAGA
>JAYTHQ010000194.1:0-4479 GCA_043732445.1 Bdellovibrionales bacterium
CTGTACTGGGCGTTGAGATAACCTGAGCGAACGAAAATGCGGCGCCGTGGTTTTTCATCGTGAGAAAATGAAAATATTGTCGCCAACACCGGAGTTGAAGGTCGCGAATAAGCGGTTTCTTCGGCCGCTTTTTCTGAGTCAATTGCTGATTCCGTTTCGGTCTTACCGTCGACGGCAGGCACGTCGTGAATTTGCTCGTCAGCCGACGATGTCATGCTCGATGTGCTCCCGCTCAGCACCGATGAATCTTGCGAAGAGTAAGGCCAGTACGACGGCAAGATCTGAGGAGCGGGCACGGCCGCCGCGGCTTCTGGCTTTGATTCTTGGTACTCGCGAGAGACCGGGCTGTGTCCGGGCACCTCGACAAACGAGTCTGAATCCGGCAACGCTTGTTTCAACGACTTTTGCTCGCTGACTTCTAGTAGCGGTGCCTCTTTAACTTCGTGGTTCTGAATGTGTTGAACTTCGGTGTTCGCAACAGGTTGCGCTTCACGCTCTTGAATCACGACGGCGGCTTCTGGAAGGTCAAAATTGACTTGAGTACGGTGGCCTTTGAACGCAGGTAGATGCGTCGTCAAGACGACTGACTTTGCAGGAGCAGATTTTTTCACGGCCTGTTTTTTCAGGGGGAGCTTCGCTGTTAGAGACGTCACTTTTTTGACCGGCAACGTTTTGATAGAAACCGCGTCACTCCCCGAAACGTCGATGACCGTCGCGGTGGACAGTGCGCTAAAAGTGAACAGCGAAACAAAAATAAAGGTCATCCGAATCCAGGCGCCGATCATTTCAGCCCCCACGTTTTGTAGTCATCGCCATTTATATTAAGTTCAGAAATTTGAAGGGCTTGTACGTCGGTTGAATTTTGATCTCCGAGCGTCAACAACAGGCTGCCGAGACGGGCATTTTTCGGTAGCCCCTCCGCATCGCTAATCGCGGCCCTTAAGCAGGCGTTTGGAAAATTCGTTAGAAGGGCCTGGAGCGAGACGCGCGAGGTTTCGCTCGCCGAAGGCACTAAGGTCATATTCGACGAGTCTTTAATGCTGATTCCCGCAACACTCCAGATCGCATCATACGGCGAAGCCGACGCCGCAATCGAATCTGAGACCAACGTGCGAACGGTTTCGGTCGCATCGCATTTGAGATCAACGAGCAAAGAGACCCGAAGATTTGATGACGTCTGAGAGGTCGCCGTGACCTGAAGACGAAAGGCTCGCAAAAGCGTTTCGTCGTATTTCCCGATTCCAAGAATCGCTCTGCTCCCGACCGCGGCCGAGTCGTTGAAGGCCCCGGCGGGCGCTGCTCCGCCCACAAGGCGTAAGCGAAGCTCCTTGTGATCGCCAGCGGTGACGATTTCAACTGAAGCAGTGTTGACCGATTGATCCACAAAGTCGGTCGGCAAAAAGGTACGACCGTCGGTGCCGACGACTCCCGCAGCAGGATCAACATAAATCGTGTCGGCGCGTCCGCACCCATTCATCAAAATAAATGCGGCCGCCGCGAAGGCGAGGATCGAAGTGACTTTAAATTGCCCACGAGAGTCAGACGTCATGCCTCACTCACTCTGCAAGTCTGGGGCGAGGGGCGGCCCAAAAGCTCGCTGTCAGGCTCTCCGGCAAGTGTCGAAAATTCCGACACCCAGCTCGCTTCTCTGGGTTTTGGCGTTTCATCTGTGAGCCCGGTTTTCGGGTGGCGGTCGTGCCGGGGCGCTCTGTGAACAATCCTCGTCTTGGCAGGAGCAATTTGCGCGTGATAATTCTGCTGAATGGCATCTGTCGAGTCTCGAGTTTCACTGCTGGCCCAAACGCTTTTTCGTCGTTGGCAGTGGCGCGTGGTCGTTCTGTTGGTTGCGTTTCTGGCGGCCCTCGCGGGACTTGCAAGCCCTTTGTTTCAAAAACTTTTCATCGATCAGCTTCTCGGGTCGGCCAGTTTCACGCACGGCTGGGCGATCCTCGCTTGGGCTGATACTGCGCATCCGCTTTTTTTGATCGCCACCGCTTTCTTGTTTACCCTGATCGCGCAAGGCCTAGGCCTTCTCGCATCTTTTATTGCGGTGAACGAAGGGCTGATTTTACAGCGTCTCTTCTCAGATCGACTCTATCGGAAAATGTTGTCGATTCGAGCTGATACTCTTGGTTCAACCACGATCGGCGAAGTGGTCTCGATCTACGCGACAGACATACCGGGCGGGAGTGCGCTCATCGATCAGGTTATGCCGATGCTCGCCAGCATCGTTTTTCCGCTCGTTTTTGCGCCCTTGGCGATCAAGTTCATTTGTGGGATCTCGTTAAGAGCATCAGTGACGGTCATGGGGATCATTCTCTGCTTAAATTTTATCATGTCGGCACGGCAGTCGCGATTTTTTTATCTCTTCAAGCAGCTGGCTGCCGAGCGAACGGGTATTGTGAACGAGTGGATCCAGAACATTCGGCTTTTAAGAATTTTGGGTTGGGTTGAGAGTTTTGAGCAAAAGATTTTTGCTAAACGGATTGAGGAAACCGTCAACCGAATTGGCATGGTCACGAATGGTCAGATGATGAATGCCTTCGGGTCTTCGATTAACTTCGTGATTAATTTAGTCGGCGTCTCGTCGCTCGTTTATTTTCGCCAGGCGCCGGTGACGGCCGGCGAGCTCTTTGCGCTGCTCTGGATTTTTGGAGTTTTTCTCCAGCGCCCTTTTCGCCAGATCCCGTGGTCGTTTACGTTCACGATCGATAGCCTGAGCTCGCTCCGTCGGGTCGAACGATTCCTGAATCGTTCGTCTGACCCGATCGACTTCGCCGGGCTTCACATTCCCGATCGAGAGAACGAAGGACCTCTGGCAATTGAGGTCCGCGGACTCTCCCTCGAGGCGGGCGGCCGCCAGCTGCTACGTGACGTTAGCTTTCAGATTTCCAGTGGTGAGTTCGTGGCGATTGTCGGCGAAGTCGGGAGCGGTAAGTCGCTCATCGTGCTCTCGCTGGCGGGTGAAACGGGCGCAACGTTTCAATCGTTTGACCTGATTTCACCTGACGGAACAAAAACCGACGCACAAAAGCTTGCGCTCGACGAACGCCGCCGCCATTTTGCCTACGTTGGCCAAGAAGGCTTCGTGATGAGCGCAACACTGCGCGAAAATATCATGTTTCGCTACGCCGGCAGCGGCGAGGATCGCGAGGTTTTGAGGGCTCTTGAGCTCGCTCAATTTCGCATCGACGGTGAACACTTGCAAAATGGTCTCGAAACTGAAATCGGCGAACGTGGAGTCAATCTCTCTGGTGGACAACGTCAACGTGTGGCACTTGCACGAGCGCATTTTTTAAGGCGCCCGGTGCTTCTGTTAGACGATTGCTTGAGCGCCGTCGACGTCGACACCGAAAGAAAACTGATCAGCGAGCTTATCGATGGCGCTTGGAAGGATCGCACGCGTCTCCTGATTACGCATCGTCTTTCGGTCCTAGAAAAAGTTGACCGGGTTTTGTTTATCGAAGATGGACAAATCGTCGCGACCGGCAAGTTCGAAGATCTTTTGAGGACGTCGGCAAAAATGCGAGACTTCGTTGCGAGCGTTCGCCGCGGCGACGCGAAAGTGTCTGATACGCATGCCGCGGCCGAAACCGCAGGGTCTCTCAACGCAGTTTCGCGGGAGGTCTCTGATGTCCCAGACTGATGCTGCTTCAACTTCTGCCGCGTCTCATTCATTTCTTGATCAGGAAACGGCATTTCGCGGTCAGTACTCGCGCCAGGTTTTTCAGACTTTGCTGTTTGCCTACAAACCAGTCCTTGTGCGAATTACGTTTTTGGTTATTCTCGGCTTTGCTGGCCGGTTATTGATGCTGGCAAACGCCAACGTCATCGGAATATGGGTCGACTCCCTCTGCGATCCCTCGAAGATGACGTGTCGACCGGTGCCAGCAGTTTTTCGCGGGTTCTCGAACTCAGGGTTTCTCACGCTTTTGATTTTTATGACCGCTGTCGGTTTTGTCTGCCTCGCCGTTTACCGCGTGGTTTTCTCGAGGCTATCGGCCCAGGCCGTGAGCACGATTTACGACGAGACGACTCTCCGAACGTCACGCCAACCGATGCAGTTTTTCGATCAAAACCCAGTGGGGCGAATCGTCACTCGTTTTTCGAGCGACTACAGCAATGTCTTTCGCTTATTCGGTGGCCCACTCGCGGAGTTTTTTGCAATCGTCTTTGACCTCATTGCGATGTTAATTCTCGTTTGCTTAGCCAGTCCCTATTATATCCCGATTCTTCTTTTGATCACGAGCGTGAATTACGGAATTTACCGATGGAACCGCGACCGCCTTCGAATTGAGCGTCGCGAGCTTTCGGCCAGCCGATCGCCATCGATCGCGCACTTTTCTGAAACCACTCAAGGCGCCAGCATCATTCGCGTGTTCGCGCGGCAAAGTGTTTTTCTAGAGCGTTTCCTCGCTCTCAACGATCGCTACTTGAATCAAAGACTGAAAACACAAAAAGCGGTGATCGGATTTTCAC
>JAYTHQ010000195.1:0-4469 GCA_043732445.1 Bdellovibrionales bacterium
AAGCGCTTGATCCCAGATCCACGAACCGAAAAAGATCGCGATAAAATTCGCGCTGAACTTTACGAAGCCTCATTCAAAAAACAACTTCATGACTGGCTCGAGCAACTCCGCACCGATGCCTTCGTTCGCATCAATCCGAAGTGATGTGAAAGTGAAGCCAACGTGAAGACGCCTCTCAGAATCGCCATCACGACTGGCGATCCCGATGGAATCGGTACAGAAATTACAGCTAAAGCGCTTGCGAAGATGAAGCCACAGCCTGGAGTTTCGTTTTTTCTCTGGCGCTCACCGCGCGCATCGAAACGCGAGCTTGCACTGCTCGATCGATCCTTTAAGCGAATTACGGTCAATACATGGGCCGACGCCTTAAAGGCGCACCCGTCTTCGTATAAAGAAATCATCGATATTAATTCGAACTTGGCTGCGCCGCTTTGGGTTGAGCAGAGCGCGCAGGCCAGCCAGTTTGGCCATATCGACGCGATGGTCACCGCGCCACTTTCGAAAACCGCGATTCATGCCGCCGGCTTGCACGATATGGGTCACACCGGAATCCTCAAGCGAGTGAGTAAAACAAAAGACCTTTTTATGGGTTTTATCGGCGATCACTTTAACGTTCTTCTCGCCACGGGCCACCTCGCCATCGACGAAGTCACGGGTGAGTTGACCGAGGCCCGACTGATGAAGGCGGTTCGTGCCGCCGACGAGCTTCGCAAAGTCCTTGATAAAAAGCAGCGGCTGCGACCGATCGCCGTTCTTGGGCTCAACCCTCACGCTGGCGAACAGGGTTTGATCGGGTCGGTCGAAAACCGCGTTCACGCGAAAGTTCTTGAAACTGCGGCCGAAGAAAAAATAAATGTCGAAGGGCCACTCGTTCCCGATGCCGCCTTCTTCCCGAAAAATTGGAACAAATATTCGGTTTTTGTCGCCAACTATCATGATCAAGGACTCATTCCTTTTAAAATGACTCACGGGCAAGAATCAGGCGTCCAAGTGACCATGGGTCTGCCGTTCGTTCGCACCAGCGTTGATCACGGGACGGCGAAAGATATTTTCGGAAAAAACAAAGCTGATCCCCGCTCGATGCTGCAAGCGCTCGAGTGGGCGATTCGATTGAAAAAGAATAAGTAAGGGGACTCAGGCATGATGAACACAGAGATTTTCAGAGAATACGATATCCGCGGCGTTGTTGATAAAGACTTCGACGCACAGTTTGCGCACACCCTGGGCCGCGCTTTCGTCACGTATCTCACCGAACGAGGCGCTCCAAAAAATCCAGTTATCAGCGTCGGCCACGACGCCCGTGTCTCAAGCCCTTTGTTTTCTAAAGCCATGTGCGAGGGCCTTCAGGCCGGCGGGGCGAAGGTCGTCTTCTTAGGGTTGGTCACGACGCCGATTTCTTACTTCTCGATGTTCGACCTCGACAATCCTGCCGGCGGCATCATGATCACGGGCAGTCACAATCCGCCAGACTACAACGGCTTTAAGATTTCAGTCGGCAAGACAACTATCTACGGCGAAGAAATTCAAAACCTGCGTAAAATTATTGAGAAGGGTCAGTATGTCGAGGGTCAGGGGGCCTACACGACCTTCAATATTTTCGACGATTACATCGCACGTTACAAAAAAGAATTTAAGGATTTAAAACCGATCAAGGTCGTTCTTGACTGCGGAAACGGCGCGGCCGGCTGCATCGCTCGCCGTTTGTTTGAAGCTGTTGGTTTGAAGCCGATTATTCTTTTCGAAGAGCCAGATGGTCGATTCCCGAATCATCACCCTGACCCAACCGTTGAAAAAAACTTAACTGATCTCAAAAAAGCTGTGATCGAACAGAAGGCTGCGCTCGGTATCGGTTTTGATGGCGATGCCGACCGCATCGGCATCGTCGACAATGAGGGGCGCTTTATTGCCGGCGACGAGATGATGGTCATCATCAGTCGAGGAATTCTTAAAGATAACCCGGGCGCAAAAATCATCGGCGACGTAAAGTGCTCTGATCGACTTTACGACGATATCCGAAAGCACGGAGGCCATCCGATCATGTGGAAGACGGGCCACTCGCTCATTAAGACCAAAATTAACGAAGAGAAAGCGCCGTTCGGCGGCGAGCTATCTGGCCACGTTTTCTTTGCCGACCGAAACTACGGTTACGACGACGCACTTTATGCGGGCCTTCGCCTTGTCGAAATGGTCGGCAACTCGGGCGGTTCAATTCAGGAATTATTAAAGGGCTTTCCTCCGGCGTTTAATACCCCAGAGCTTCGGATCGACACGACAGAAGAAAAGAAGTGGTCGATTGTCGAGAAATTGAAACAGACTTACAATGCTGATACCGAGCGCTACAAAGTTAACATGATCGACGGCATTCGCGTTTCGTATAAAGATGGTTGGGCATTGGCTCGGGCTTCAAACACGCAGCCGGTTTTGGTCATGAGATTCGAATCGACCAGCGCCGCGGGGCTCGCGCGAATTCAAAACGAGTTCGAATCGATCGTGAATCCTCTGCTCTAAAGGTAGCGGCTTCAAGATCTTGAATTTCCGGGAGGCCTAGGTGGCAAATGAAGACTTCGATGGGATTCGGGTCAAAGGTGCGCGGGAGCACAACCTTAAAAATATTAACGTCGAAATTCCCCGAAACCAAATAACTGTGATCACTGGCCTGTCGGGGTCCGGAAAATCCTCGATCGCCTTCGATACGATTTATGCCGAAGGCCAACGTCGCTACGTCGACTCTCTCTCAACTTACGCGCGAAACTTTTTAGATAAATTGAAAAAACCAGACGTTGATTCGATCGTCGGTCTTTCGCCCGCTATCGCGATTGATCAAAAGTCTGTTGGCCTGAATCCTCGCTCGACCGTCGGGACAGTCACTGAGGTTTACGATTACTTGCGGCTACTTTACGCAAAAGTCGGCACACCGTTTTGTCCAACTCATCATGTGCCGGTGGCAGGCCAAACTCCCGACCAAATCATCGACGATGTTCTGAAGATGCCGGCGGGCGCTCGCCTCATCGTTTTGTCGCCCTTTGCGCAAGGTAAAAAGGGTGAGTTCCTGAACGACTTTCAAAAGTTCGTTAAACGGGGCTTTGTCTCGGCCAAGATCGACGGGGTTTACCTCGAGCTCGAAGGCGCAAAGAAACTGACGAAAACGAAATCGCACGACATCGATATCGTCATCGATAAAATTGTTTTGAAAGACGGCATTCGGGGACGTCTCGCCGAGAGCATTCACACGGCCATTCAACATGGCGAAGGCCGCGTAACGATCGAACGAGCCGATAAGTCAGCTGAGAGAAAAACCTATTCAATCCATTCGGCGTGCCCGATCTGCGGCTTCGGCTTTCCCGAAATCGAACCGCGATTTTTTTCATTTAACAACCCTCGTGGCGCCTGCAAAACCTGTAACGGCCTCGGAACCATCGACATCGAAGAGATCGAACAGGTTCAGTATCAAAGCGGTGATGAGCCGCGCATGGTTCAAAACGTTAAGTATAAAGTCTCTGATAAAATTGCCCACAAAACTGAAGAAGACGAAGAGGGCGAGGTCGACGAGCTGGCTATTCGTCAGTGCCCTGAATGCCAGGGAACTCGGCTGGCAGAGGGGCCGCGAAATGTCTTGATTGCTGGTAAGGCGATTACGCAGCTCGCCAATCTGTCGGCCCTTGAGCTTCGCGAAACGCTTCAAGGATCAGAGTGGTCGTCACGCGGTCAGCTGATAGCAGACAAGATTTTAAAGCAAATCGACTCGCGCTTGAATTATATGATTCGCGTCGGCACAGGCTATCTTTCACTCGATCGGCCGACCCGAACATTGTCTGGCGGCGAAGCTCAGCGCATTCGCTTGGCAACACAGGTCGGATCTTCGCTCGTGGGAGTCTTGTATGTTTTAGACGAGCCGTCGATAGGCCTTCATCCGCGCGATCATCACCGCCTGCTCGACATTTTGCGCGACTTAAAAGATCTCGGAAATACGATTCTGATGGTGGAGCACGACGAAGACACCATGCGTGCCGCCGATCATCTCATTGATATCGGACCACGCGCCGGAGCTCTCGGCGGAAGCGTCATCGCGTCCGGAACGCCTGACGAAATTCAAAAAGCAAAAGACAGCGTCACCGGCGGCTACTTGTCAGGTCGCCTGCAAATTCCTGTTCCAAAAAATCGCCGAAAAGGATCTGGCCAATCTCTGAAGCTCGCGGGCGCGACGGGACATAATTTAAAAGATGTCGACCTAGAAATTCCGCTCGGTACATTTACGGCGATTACCGGCGTTTCGGGCTCTGGAAAGTCGACGCTCATCATGGATACGCTCTTCCGAATCATGTCGAATCACTTTTACCGTTCTAAGTGGGAGATTGCGCCTTATCGGTCAATCAAAGGTCTAGAGCACCTCGATAAAGTCATCGATATTAATCAAAACCCAATCGGTCGTACACCGCGCTCAACTCCGGCAACGTATGTGGGATTGTTTC
>JAYTHQ010000196.1:0-4467 GCA_043732445.1 Bdellovibrionales bacterium
CTTCTCGACGACGGCGCCCAGATTGAAGAAGCGACGTACGAAGGCTACGGACCGCACCAGGTTGCGGTCATCATCGAGGCGCAAACAGATAATAAGAACCGCACTTCGAGCGAGATCCGAAACATCTTCACCAAAAACGAGGGCCGTTTCGGCGACAGCGTCATGTGGATGTTCGACCGAGTTTCGCTCCTTGAGGGCACGAACCCGACCATGAAAGATGCCGATGAAGAGGCCATCGAAGCCGGCGCAAACGAAGTTGAAAAGCACGGCGATTCCTACCGTTTTTACGGCAACCCCGAAGATCTTCAGTCGATCGAAAAAGCGCTAACCTCGCGCGGCTGGAAAATTTCGACCGCCGAACTTTCTTATAAACCTAAAAATCACGTCGAGCTGACCGACGAGGCAAAAAAAGAGGTCTACGAGTTTATCCAACTCCTGGACGACAACGAGGATACGAGTCGTATTCACGCAACCATCGATCTCTAGGTTAAGCGCGATTCATTTTTGCGATCGCTTGAAAGGCGGTCGCGTAATACAAAATTTGCTTGAGCATTGCGTATAGCCCGTTCGCCCTTGATGGCGAGAGGCCCGATTCGAAGCCCAAGTCTTTTAAAAAACCCGTTGGCGCGGCCAGAATCTCGTCGGCCGCTGCTTCCGAATAAACCTGAAGCAAAACAGCGACGAGTCCTTTTACGATCAGCGCATCGCTGTCGGCCTGCAAAGTCATTCGCCCGTCGGGATCAATCGCGGCGTGAAGCCAAACTTGAGACTGGCAACCCTTCACTTTGAACATCTCGGTTTTGAATTGTGCCTGCATCTCCGGAAGTTCCTTGCCGAGCTCGATCAACTTTTTATAACGCGCTTCCCAGTCGGCGAGCGCGCCGAAATCGCTGGCGAGTTTTTGCTGGCGTTGGATGACGAGATTGGCTTCGTTTGACATGCGGCGACCGTACGAGGAGATCGCGCGAGGGTCAATCTTCGGGCGAAAGTGTTTCGCTCAGGTCGGCGCACTTCAAATAAAATTCGCCTTCGCGCCCGCCCCACTCCATCCAAGATTTTGACGAGATGTCGTCATCGGTAAAGCCCATCTCCCAGAGAATTTGATTTGCTAAAGTCCACTCAAGTTCATTGCCCATCTCCTCGGCTTCTTTCCATTTCGCTTGGCCCATGTGGCCTTCGTTAGAAATGCAGAAATAACTTCGGCAAACCGAAGGTCGATTGCGCCAAATCTGACAGGCCGTCTTTTCAGTCCTTAGCAAATCGCGCACTAGAAATGGACATCTCGCTGATGGATCTCGCCCAAAGTTTTCCACGTCAGCGAGCTTGGCGCGCGGAAGAAGCCCAAGTGGAGTGAGTTCCCCACGTTTCGCGGCCTCAGCCAACGCGACCTCGTACAGACCCTCTTTCAAAAGTCGGCCAAGCGTGAAATTTGGCAGAAACGGAAGATACGTGCAGCATTTTAACTGCCCATCAAACGGGCCTTCATCACGCGCGTCGCGGGGCCAAGAGGCCTGTGCCATCACGCAAGAGCCACACGTCGCCTTGGTTTCGCGCGGAAGCGCGTTGGTCAGGGGCCTAAATTTCGCCGGTAAATTCCCAAACACACTCCCCTTCTAAAAGGTCTGTGAGCCGCATGCGATATGCGCCGCGGTGTCGAAGGAATTGACAGCTGGCAGCCGGTGTTCGTCCGTCTCACGCCACATGGTCCCTGCCCGCCCTCTCAGTCGCCGCCGCAAAATCTATAAATACTAGCAATTGCATGAGCTTACGTCTTTACGTGAATGCGTCGAATCAACGGCAAGGCTCATGCAATGACTTGAAGGCAGAAGGTCAAAGGGGGTTTTATGAAAGCATTCTTAGCAGTTTTGGTTTTGGCTTCGACTCTAGTGATTTCTGTCTCGGCGCACGCTTCTGTTAAGTGCGAGATCTTGAATGTTGTGACCAAGAAACCAATCACAATCACCGGTAGGACCAAAAGCGAAGTGATCGAAAAAGGTTCAGACGCTTGTTTCGAGATGTATAACGATCTTGAAATTGCGCGCCACGGCCACAACTTGAAAAACGATGACGCCGGCGTCATGGTCGCAAATACGTGCACGAACATCTGCGGCTAACAGGACTCGCTCAGTAGACAGGCCGAGCTTTTTCCGTTTAAGCTGACAGCACGTTCAGCCACTCTGAGAAGGAGCCGTGCCCGTGGGTATTTTAGATTTCTTTTTCGGCAAAGACCCCGATATCTTCGACGAGAACGGCCGCGTTCGACATAAATTTTCAGATTCAAAATGGGCCCAGTGGAACGATCGATTGAAAGCAAATCCCGATTATAACTGGCGCAAGCATGGCGCCAAAGAGCGACTCGAGAAGCCCGTCGTTGCTCCCGAAAAAAAACCGTAATTCAGCTCCAGCACTAACGTTGTTTTTTAATCCACGCTTCGATGTCGGCGCGAGATTTTAAGCGCCCCTCAAGCTGCAGCAGAAAGCTTTCGTGCAAAAGCTCACCGAGCTGCGGCCCTGCCTTGAGACCCCACGAGAGAAGATCTTTTCCAGAGACGAGGGGTTCGGCGCTAGAAATGCCGCCAGGTCTTGCCGCTGAAAGTGCCGCGTTCCAGGTGCTTCGGTCGTTGAGCTCGTGCTCGACGGCGCTTGCTCTGCTGAGCGTGTCGGCCACCAGAAGGAGCGTCGGAGCCGGGGGTCTCGTTAAAAGAAAGGCGAGTTCGCCTTTGCGAACTGAAGTCGGATTCAAAACTGCCGCAAGGTTTTTAAAAATCCAAACGAGGGCGTCGACAAGTTGGTTGTCGAGCCTGAGCGATTTTAAGACACGTGACCGAAAGTCTTTTTCGTTTGCGAACGACGGCCACAGATAAAGCGCTAGCAGCGCGGTGGTATCGCTGTCAGCTTCAAGAAGCGCAAAAGCTTCAAGCCAGGCCCGCTGCTTTTCGAGTATCTTCGCCGCGATCTCAGCGAATGCACCTTGCAGAACGCCGGAAGAGATCAAAAGCTCGAGACCCACTTTTCTGTTTGGAGATTTGAGAAGTTTTAACAGCTCATCGCGAATTCGTTCCTGGCTGACCACGGCAACGTCGTTTGCCCGTTCACGAATAGCCCGAAATGTCGCGGGCTCAATCACAAAATCGAGTTGAGCCGCGAAGCGAATGGCGCGCAAGATTCGCAGCTTATCCTCATCGAATCGCAAATTGGGAGAGCCCACGGTCCGGAGAACTTTAAGACCAATATCTTTTTGACCGTTTACGTAATCGATCACTTCGTTTGTCTCAGGGTCAAAGAAAAGCGCATTCACCGTGAAGTCGCGGCGCTGAGCATCGGCCTTTGCGTTTGAGAATTTTACGCCCTCAGGGTGCCGACCGTCTTTGTATTCGAGGTCTTCGCGAAAGGTGGCGACTTCGATTTGGAAGTCATCGAACGGCAAGACGATCACGCCAAACGATTTTCCGACGGCAATTGATTTATCAAAAAGAGCTTCGACCTGATCGGGCGTCGCGTCGGTCGCGACGTCGAAGTCGTTGGGCTCACGATTCATCAGTAAATCACGAACACACCCACCCGCTAAGAGGCCCTGATAGCCGGCTTTTCTTAGGCGCGAGCAGACGGCTTTGACATCGTTCCATTGTTTGTGATTCTCAAAGACTGTCATTGGTGAAACGATGCTAACGGAGCGCTGAAACCTTGTCCACCGTCATAGAACGTCTCTCAAACTTGGCTCGCGAAGAAGGCTTCGAACATTTCGGATTCGCCGAGGTCACGACACCGTTTTCGATCGATCTTTACGATCGTTGGATTGAGCAAGGAATGCACGGCGAGATGGACTATCTCGTTCGTCAGCAAGACGATCGTCGTCGCCCGCAGAACTTCTACAAGCGAGCTCGGACGGCGATCGTCATTACGCTCGATTACGTGCCTCACCCCGACCCGAAAGTAGGCTGGCCACTCTCAAGCAGTTCCCGAGTCGCCGCGTACGCGCGCGGTCGCGATTATCATCGGTTTTTTCACACGCGACTGAGGCGACTCGCCGCCCGCATGACGACTGAATTTCCCGGCGAGGAGTTTCAATCGTTTACCGATGCCGGCGCCATTCTTGAGCGAGATCTCGCCGCGCGAGCAGGCCTCGGGTGGGTGGGTAAAAACACGTGCCTGATCGATCGCAAACGCGGGAGCCTGTTTTATATCGGCGAGATCTACGCTTCGCTCGAACTACCTATTGCGCGCTTGAGCCGGACCGAGCTTGAGCGCGATTTTTGTGGCTCCTGCACTCGGTGCCTAGATGCGTGCCCGACCGGCGCAATCGTTGAAGCAAGAAAAGTAGATGCGCGAAAATGCATCTCTTATTTAACGATTGAATCGAAGCACGACTCACCGCTTGGACTTAGAGAGAAAATCGGTGATTGGCTTTTTGGTTGTGATATTTGCCAAACGGTTTGTCCCTGGAATCTGAAAGCGTACGGTAAAGAG
>JAYTHQ010000197.1:0-13860 GCA_043732445.1 Bdellovibrionales bacterium
CGCCTCCGCAGCTTGTCAAGGCACTCGAAAGAGCGAGCGGAAGCACGAAGGCGACGATCGCTTTTAGGCATTTCATAGCGATCCTTCTTGAGGTGCCGCGCCCTCGGTGCTGATAATCCGCGGGGTCAGGAACACTAACAACTCACTCTTATTATTATTGATGCTTTTGTTTTTGAACAGCCAGCCGAGAACGGGAATGCTGCTAAGCCACGGGACGCCAGTTGAGCCCTCAAGCATGTCAGATTGATACACTCCTCCAACAACAGCCGTCTGCCCATTACGAACCATGATTTTCGTTTTTGCGGTCCGGCTCTCGATCGGCGCGACCCCGCCGGGGGTTCCGACGCCGACGAACTCCCGGACGATGTTCAGACTCATCAGAACATCTCCACCAGAGGTAACCTGAGGGGTTACATCAAGAGACAACTTCACCGGAATCGCCGTCTGAGTAATTGTGGGCACATTGTTTACAATCGTCGTTTGCGCAATGAAGACGTTTTGGGCTTGGGTGATATTTGCCGGCTCGTTATTAAGTGTGGTGATCCGAGGTGATGAGACGACTTTCGCGAGACTCTCGGATTCTGCGAGGCCCAGAGTGGCATCGAGATCTCCGAAGATGTCAAATGTCCCTAAACGAATATTATATGAAAGAGCGCTATTGGCAGACGGAGTAGAGATTCCGAGGTTGCTGTTCTGAAGCGTCTGTCCTTCGAATGGATGACCGAGTTTGGTTTGCTGACCCGACAACCCCCACTTGATACCGTAATCGCGGGTGAAACTTTCCCGGGCTTCGACGACTTTGCCCTCGATCAAAACCTGGAGCGGAGGTGTGTCGAGCGCCTTCACAAGATTTGAAATGCGGTCGATAATTTGCGGCGTATCCGTGACGACGAGGCTGCTGGTGCGAACGTCGGCGACAACCGCGCCTCGAGATTTAGTTAAAAACGGAGCTACGCGGCTGACGAGATCGGTGACGCTGGCGTAGCTGACCGGAAGAATTTTAACTTTGAGCGGCTCGGCTGCGAGCTGCGCTTCGAGAATCTGTTTTGCGGATTCGTTTTCTTCTTTCAGTTTATTTTGTGGTGCTATTCGCAGGACCGAGCCCTGACGGACATAGCCAAGATTTTGCGATTTCATGACTACCATGAGCGCTTGATCCCAAGGAATTTGCTTGAGCTTGAGACTGATATTTTCGTTGATTCCGCTGGCGAGAACGATATTCGCGCCACTCTGCTCAGAGATTAATTGGATGACATCGCGAACAGACATGTCGCGAACTTCGATCGAAATCGGACGACCGTAAAAGACATTTCCTTCGGCGCCGTCAGAATTTTGCGGGAGAATGCGGGGGTCTGTCGGTCCGCCTTCGAGGGCCGCAGTTTTCGCGAGCGAGTCGATTTCATCGAGATCGTCGAGGGTTCTCTCTTTGCCGTCCTTTGCCAGCGGAAGCGCCGCGCCGTTTGCAAAAACGAGCAAGCGTTTACCCGATTGAGTGACGGTCGCGCGAGTGGGAGAGCGGAACTGAATGACGACGTGGGCGGTGGTTGAGCCCGAATCTTGGTAAGCGTTGATGGAGGCAATGGATTGCCCGAAATCTTTCGTGATGTACGGCCGCTTCAAACGATCGGGAAGATGCGCGTTGGCCACGTCGACGACGAATTGATTTTGTTCGCGGTTTTCACGTGTGCGGAAAGTCAGTGGTGACGACGATTCAATCACTACCGTACCGCCGCCACGACGAGACACATACCGGAGGTCGGTCAGCGCAGCCTCACCTACCATCGATCCGCCACCGTCATCGGTTACAACCGTCGGCGTGACTTTAGGTGCGTTATCGAACTCCATCTGATCGACATCGTTCGAAGCGCTCTCTTCATCATGATGATCGAATGACGTGCACGACGAAAGTAGAAGCAGACTTATCAGGACGCACGCTTTGCGCCGCGGTTGAAGCATCATCAGAACCATCCTAGTTGCGAATTCTCGCTCTCATTGTCTCATAAGTTTAACGCGCAATCTTCACGACTTGAGCCGAGGAAACGAGTTTTCCTTCTTGCTCCGTCGTTTCGACGACCACCATCTCGCCTTCGCGAATGACCGCGATGTAACCGTTGCGAGGACCGACCTTGGTATTGGTTCCGACGACGTGAGTCTGCCCTGTCGGGTCTTTGATCATCGCTTTCGGGTGCTTGACGTCCCAGATGATACCGACAAGGCGAAGCTGAACTAAATCAAACTTTTGCAGCGGCAGAAGTGGCCCGCGGATAGACCCCTGATCGACCGGCCGGTCGGGAACCGGCATGATGAACGGATCTCGACGACCACGTTGATCGTAATCGAACGGGTCCATGTACCCTGAGGCCGTGCCCGTTTTATCGGCTGCCGGTGCCGGTTCGTCGCCCGAGTCATCGCCCTGGGCGGGGGCCGATGACGGGGCGGCACGAGTGAGCGCCGGAGCTTGATTTTTTGCGGGCTTCGGCGCCTGGGCAAACGCCCCGCCCGCGATGAGTAAACATAAAATGTTTATAGAAATCAATTTGATCACTTCGCCCCCACTGCCGGTTTGGCAGCATTTGGATCGGGAGCATCTTTGAGGTAGCGGTAGGCGACGAGAGTTCCGCTGAATGTCAGGAGGCCGGCGCCCTCTGGTTGTTTGAGTTCGACTTTGTCGAAGGTCAGCAGCCTCGGGACACGAGACAGATAAGACAAAAACGTGACGATCTGGCCGAATGTTCCGTCGAGCTGAAGTTCGACTTTTGAGGTCTGATAAAAACCTGTCGGCGCATCATCGCCTTTGGGTTCGATTTTAGGACGAACGCCCGAGGCTTGCGCTTGTTGATTGATGATTGCCGTTAGTTCGGCGGCGCCGATGGTTTGAGGCATGTACTGCGTGATCTTCTCGAACTGGCGCGCGGTGGCTTGCACTTCTTTTTCAAAGCGATTCGCATCCTCCATCGCCCGCTGGGTCTGCTGAAGCTGCGTATTTGCGGAGGCTAGTTGATCTTTGGCGGTCTTGATTTGGCTTTCGAGGTTTCCGCCGTTATCGAACAAAAGAAAATAGTAGAGGACCGCGAGTGCCGCGCCGATGCCGAGAACCTTCACCCAGTCTAAATCCGCGAGCTGAACGAAGTATTTATTCATTCTTGGTCCTGACGTCCGACGTGAAATTCGACATCAAACTTGAGAACGCGGGATCCGTTGGCGGCATTTTGATAACTCTGGCTCTTCGGTTCAAAACGCGAGAAAATGGCCGAATTTGTGAGTTTGGTAAAGAGCGCGGTCAGGCCTTCATCGGTGAGCGAATATCCTTTAGCTCTCACGAGCCCGCCGCTCATTGAGATGGTCTCAAACCAAACTTGAGGCGGTGTAATTTCTTGGAGTGAATCGAGGGCCTTTACTTCGCGCAGACGATTCTTGGTGAACTTACCGATAACCGCCATTTGGCTATCGATCTTGGCCTTTTGCTTGGTGTACTTCTCGACTCTCGGGGCCGTGTCACCAAAAGCCGCTTTTTTCGCGGTGATTTTTAGTGATTCCGCCTGGACGCTCGCGAGTTGCGACTTCAATGACGAAATATTCGAATATTCATAGGCATAGAGAAGAATTGGAAAGAGTAAAATGACAACGAGTTTGACGCCGCCCATTTTTTGCTGATCGACGGAACTGACGTTACCGCCACCGCTACTCATGGCAGAGGTCGAAGCAGATAAACCTGTTGAGCGAAGCAGGTTAACGCGAATCATTTCTCGTTCGGCTTTCTCATTGCCAACCCGATCGCGACGGGGCAGATGGCTTTAATTTGCGAAATGGCTTCGGCCGTAAACATTTTTTGATCATAAGTGATTTTCAAAAATGGGTCGAAGATCTCGTACGGGGCGCCAATCGTTTTTGCAAGTTGCTCAACGAGGCCTGGGATATAAATGCTCCCGCCGCTCACGTAAAGGCGTTGAATGTTCGCACCGGCCGCCGTTGCCGTGTAAAACTCAAAACTGTTTCGAATCTCTTCTACGACCTGTTCGCTTGCCGCGGCGATAATGCTGTTTACTTCGGAAGGAACTTCTTGGCCCATCGAAGCGCTGATTTTCAAAGACTCCGCTTCGACGAGACTGACGCCCATCGCTTTATTAATTTCGTTCGTGTACGAACCGCCGCCAACCGGGATATCGCGGCAAAAAATCACCTCGCCTCGATCGAGGACAACCAGATTCGTGACTGAGGCACCAATATTCAGAAGCGCGACCGTTCCGTCGAGTTGTCCGTAATTGGCTTCGAAGCAGTTGGCGAGAGCGAAGGCGCTCACATCGAGAACCGAGCATGAGAGGCCAGCGGATTCGATCGTCTCGACGCTGCGAAAAACAAAGTCTTGCTTAGCCGCGACGAGAAGAACCTCGAGGCTGTCGCTGTTGGCGCGATTTTTCAAAATGTGGTGCTCGAGACTAATCTCGTTGATGTCGAAGGGAATGTATTGTTCGGCTTCCCACTTCACTTGCTCCGCCACGAGACTCGCTTCCATTTTAGGCATGGAGATTTTTTTTACGATGACACTGCCGCCCCAAAGACCCGTCGCCGCGAATTTGGTTTTAATTTTGTTCGATTTAACGAGAGTAGAAATACACTGCGCAACGGCGGCGGCATCCGAGATTTCGCCGCCGACGACCAGGCCTGGGTTGAGGGGGTAGATCGCGAAACGTTTCAGCACGAGTCCGCGGCGCGACGATTCGATCTCGGCCAACTTTAGGCTGGTCGTTCCGATATCGATGGCGACGAGTTTTTTCTCACCGAAAAACACTGATGCCTTTCAAGCTGCTGGACTCATGTTGTGCGTTAAGACAGTGATTCTTCTTTGAAATTACACTGGAGCGGCGAGAGTTTGTCAATTATCTGAGCCCGGAGAGATTTACTCGAGCCCGTGCATGGCTAAGTACCAATGTGCCCAAGAACTTCCGTCGCAAAGTAGAAACACGAGAGCGGCCCCTGCGAGATAGGGACCGAAGGGAATCGCGAGAGTCATCCCGTCTTTAGTCCTGAATGCGAGCATCAGGCCGACGATGCTGCCGATCACGCTCGAGATGAGGATCGTAATGGGAATCGCTTGCCATCCCAGAACCGCGCCGATCCATGCAAGAAGTTTGATATCTCCTCCGCCCATTCCTTCTCGCCCGCGAAGTGCGTAGTAAAGGTAGGCCACCGCCCAAAGAAAACCGCCACCCGCAAGAACGCCGTAGAGTGCCGAAAGAAAATCGCGTTCGGGGTTGATCAAGGCGCCAACTAGACCAATCACGATGCCCGAAAGCGTGAACTTGTCGGGCAATATCATGTGATCGAGATCGATAAAGCTAACGGTCACGAGCATGAAAATAAAAATTAGCGCTTCGATCAGAAAATAATTTGCGCCGAGGCGTGCACCGGCGACGGCGAAGAGCGCGGCCATCAAAGCCTCTACGATTGGGTAACGAATTGAGAAGGGCGCTTTACACTTGGCGCATTTTCCGCGGAGCCAGAACCACGCGAAAATCGGAACATTGTCGTACCATTTCACGGGCGTTTTGCAGCTCATGCAACGGCTGCCGGGCCAGGCGATATTTTCTCTTAGCGGGAGTCGGTAAATCACGACGTTCGCGAAACTTCCAAGGAGTGCTCCAAAAACAAATAGCGCCGCCGAGAAAAATGGTTGGCTCGTCAGGATTTCAAACAAAATCACGTCTCCGGAAGGTGAACGATGCAAGCGAGAGCAAAATAATAACCCAGCCGAGCGCGTAAAGTGAGGCGTAGAAAATATCGCCGCCCGGGACTTCAACGTTGTAGATGGGCGCCGAACGCCAATTAAACAACTCGAGATTAGGAATCAGCTTCGATGCTTTTGTTCCGAACTTAAAGAGAGGCTCGTTTGCGATCGATTTCATCTTCATGAGACCTTCGAGTGAACTGACCCAGTGCCCGAGTAGAAAAATCGACGAGGCGAAAATCACGGTCATTGCTGGTCGCGAAATCACGCCGAAAAGCAGGGTCACGGCGACTAAGACCAGCGCCTCAAGGACAACGCCGTAAAGTGCAACGAAGAAAAGAGCGTTGATGCTAAGTCCTAAGACGACGAGAAGACCGGCAAGTACAATGGCGAGCCCGAGCATGATGGTGAGAATGACCAAAATCAGGCCGGCAAATTTTCCGATCAGAAACTGTGTTCGAGTGATCGGTCTCGCCAACAAAGTGAGAATCGTTTGCTTATCGATTTCTTTGGCGACCAGCGTACTGCCCACAAAGATAGATAAGATTGAGGCAGAGATCTGAATGCCCGCAAATCCGAAATCGGCAGAGATTTTTGCTTGCTCTGTAAAGCTTAAACCACCGAGCACCACGCTCAAACCAATCAAGAGAAGCGCAAAAACCACGATGCCGTAAAGGATGCGGTCGCGGATCACTTCGCGAAACGTATTTACCGCGATGACCGCGATCGACTTCACTGGCGAGAAGGCAGATTGATTCATGTCTTGCCAACCTTCGCGTCGAAGCCGATTTGAATGAAAATCTCTTCGAGCGATTGGCGAAGCGGCTTGATTTCCCGAATTTCACCGCGCCCCGTGCGTATGCGGTCAATCATCGTTTGAAGCGCTTCGGAGGACTGAACATCTTCTGATTGTTGAAGGCCACCCTGATCCCAGACAATCCGAAAGCCCTTCTCGGCTTGTCCAAGCAGAGCTTGGGTGCGGCCAGCGTAAACGAGTTCACCTTGCTTGTAGATCACAAGATCTTCGCACAATTGTTCGGCATCGTTTAAAAGATGCGAACTAAAGAAAACAGCCGTTCCCTCGCCGGCGGTCTCACGAATAATTTCTCGCACCTCAACGCGGCCATCTGGATCTAGGCCTGTTTGTGGTTCGTCGAGAATAATAAAATCGGGTCGATGAACAAGAGCCTGCGCGATCCCTACCCGTTGCAACATTCCCTTTGAGTACGACCTCAAGGGCCGATCACCGGCGTGCGTGAGACCAACCCGCTTCAGAAGCTCGGCGACCCGTTGATTGAGATCGCCCCCTTTACTAGAGCGCGAGAGTTGCCCGTAGAAACGAAGAAATTCTCGGCCGGTAAGATAGTCGTAGAAATACGGACGCTCGGGAAGAAATCCGATTTTAGATTTCGCTTCATTTGAGAGACCCTCGTCACCGAAGTACAAAATTTTACCTTCGTCGGCCATCGAGAGTTCGAGAATACATTTGATCGTCGTCGTTTTGCCCGCGCCATTGGCGCCGAGAAAGCCGGTGACCGAGCCGGGATCGATTTTAAAGCTCACGCCTTTTAGTGCATGAACCGGCTGACTGCGCCAGCCTCGTCGGTAAGTTTTCTTTAAGTTGATGACTTCAAGGACAGGTGTCGACATTGCAGTTATTTCGACTCGAGCTTGAGATCGAGCGCCTTTACCATTTCACGAACCGGTTCGTATTGTTGCGACGTCGCGAACATGAGACTAGTGACGCCAAGAAGTTTTTTAAATTTCGCGCTGCTGGCAGCATCATCATCGAGCTCGATCAAGGCAAACATCAAGTCATGCGCAATCCGGGGGTATGAATCGTAAAAATCTTGGCGAACGCAGAAGGGATCGTTCGGAATCGGATCGCTTATCCAGAGACGATGGGGAGCCGGGTATTTTTTCTTGTCACCTGGCGCTTCGGCTACGGGGAAGCGCTCCCAGGCGGTGTCCTTGCCTTTTGCATCGGTTGAAAAAACAGCGGCGGCGTCGATTTTGCCTTCACGAAGGAGCCGAACAGACTCCGTGTGGTTGCCGGTGAAGACGATGTCCTTGAAGAACGATTTTGGATCGATGTGGTTTTTCCTGAAGTACAGCTCGGGCACCAGATAGCCGGAAGTTGATTTTTCGTCGACGAACGCGAACCGCTTGCCCTTCAACTGCGAGAGCCTCGTCAGCTTCTCGTCGCCCCGAGTGAGGATTGTGGAATAGTAGTAGGGACCGTCCCAGACCTTTTTTAAAAGAACTTTAGCGCCCGCCATTTTCTCTGCGAAAACAAACGACATTGCCGAGAAAAATGCAAAGTCGACTTTTTTGTCTTTCATGGCATCGATCAGCTCGCCGTAATTTTTGCCGACATAGATTTTCACCGGAACGCCGATTTTAGCCTCGAGCATTTTCGCGATAGCCTCGCCATTTTCTTTCAAGATCTCCGGATTTTCGCCGGGAATAAAGCCGATGGTGATCGTCTTCGGCGGCTGAAAAGCGTGGGCCACTCTTGAAGAGACTATCGAAAGTACGGACATAAGAACGAGAGCTAGAATCTTACGCATGAAGCCCACCTTGGTATCGTGGGCTTAGGTTAAAGCATTTTTGGAACGGCTGAAACTGTAAACTCTTTTGATCGCTGCATCCTGAGAGCCGTGAGCAAAGCTTCAGCGGCGTGACTTTCGGTGATGCAGGGAATGGAGAAGTCGATGCAGCTCCGGCGGATATTGAAGCTCGCCTCCATCGCCCTTCGTCCGGAGGTCGTGTTGATCACAAGAGCGACGCGACCAGAGCGGATTCTGTCGTCGCAGTTCGGCCGGCCTTCGTGGACTTTTTTGACCGGAATGCAGTCGATTCCAGCTTCGTACAGAAAAGCGGCTGTTCCGAAAGTCGCGGAGAGGGTGTAACCCATCCCGACCAAAGCCTGGACGAGCGGCAGCAAAATTTCTTTGTCTTTATCTCTGAGCGAAAGAAAAACTTCGCCTTTCGGGGGAATAATCATGTGGCTGGAGATTGAGGCCTTCAAAAGTGCTTCAGAATAATCGTTACCGCGGCCCATACTTTCGCCGGTCGATTTCATCTCTGGTCCGAGAATCGAGTCGGAGTCGGGAAATTTCTTAAACGGAAAGACGACACCTTTGACGCTGACTTGATCGACATCGCGCCAATTGTACTTTTCGGGGTGCACTTCGGCCTTCGTTTTTCCAAGCATCGCGAGAACGCCGAGATCGACAATCGGGATGCGTGTCGCTTTGCTGACGAACGGAACCGAGCGCGAACTGCGAGGATTCGCCTCCAGCATGAAGACTTCATCGTCTTTGATCGCGAGTTGAAGATTTAAATGACCGATGGTTTCAATTCGGTTCGCAAGCCTGATACTGAGCTCTTCGATCTTGGCAGTCGTCTCGAGTTTCAAACGTTGCGGTGGAAGAACGCCCATGCTGTCACCGGAGTGAACACCTGCAGCTTCAATGTGCTCAACAATCCCTCCGACGACTGTCCAATCTTTGCCGCGAATGAGATCCACATCAACTTCTAGAGCGCCAGCGAGGAACTGGTCCATCAAGCACGGCGCATCTGTCCGAATAAAAGATCCGTGCCTCTGGAAATAGCCGCGAAGTTCGTCGGGCATTTCGACGACTTCCATTCGGCGCCCACCCAAAACATAGCTTGGTCGGCAGATGATGGGGTACCCGATGCGGTCGGCGATCGCGAGCGCCTGATCGACGTTCGTTGCCATTCCGTTGGCGGGAATTCGGAAATCGAGTTCAAGACACACTTCGGTGAAACGAGCGCGATCTTCTGCGAGATCAATCGACTCGAGGCTTGAGCCCATGAGGTTGAAACCGGATTTGACGAGATCGGCAGCAAGATTAATTGGCGTTTGACCGCCGAGCTGCGCGACGAAACCTTTCGGTTGTTTTGCGCGGAGAACTTCAAGCACAGATTCTTTGGTGAGCGGCTCGAAGTAAAGTTCGTCGCTGGTATCGTAGTCGGTCGAAACCGTTTCTGGGTTAGAGTTGATCATCACGACGTGCCAACCCTCTGCGCGGAATTTTTTGACCCCGCGCACACAGCTGTAGTCGAACTCGATCCCCTGCCCGATTCTGTTCGGGCCGCTGCCAAGAACGGCGACAGACGGTTTCGTCGGGAGCTTTTGCGGCTCACGAGTAGCCCAGTAACTGGAATAGTAATACGGCGTTTCGCTGGCGAATTCTCCGGCGCACGTATCGATTTGCGAGAAGCCGGGCACGATGTCTTGCGACCATCGTTGATCGCGAATCTCGTCATCGGTTGTTTTTCTGATTCGTGCGATAGCCGCATCTGAAAATCCGAGACGCTTGGCATTCAGTAGGGTTTCCGGGTCGAGTAATTTTGGCTTCGCAATGTCTTTTTCGAAATCGATGATTTCTTTAAACTGTTCTAGGAACCAAGGCGTGATCTGAGTCAGGTTCTCAACTTGAGCAATCGACCAGCCTTCACGGAAAGCTTGCGCGATATGATAAATGCGCTGGCTGTTTGGCGTTGCGAGCAAACGCTCGTTTAAAACAACCTCGGCGAAACCTTCGACATTGGTTTCCATACTCGATAGCGCTTTGTGAAATGATTCTTTGAAAGTGCGACCGATACCCATCACTTCGCCGACACTTTTCATCTGGGTCGTTAGGAAATCGGCTGAACCAGGAAATTTTTCAAAAGCAAATCTTGGAATTTTCGTGACGACATAATCGAGCGCCGGCTCGTAACACGACGGTGTCGTGCGCGTAATGTCGTTGCGAATTTCGTCGAGCGTGTAGCCAATCGCCAGGAGCGCGGCGATTTTCGCGATTGGAAAACCGGTCGCCTTGCTAGCGAGGGCACTTGAGCGCGACACTCGCGGGTTCATTTCAATCACAACTCGCTCACATGTTTCGGGGTGTGTCGCAAACTGAATATTCGCCCCGCCCGTTGCGAGACCGACGCGGTTGACGATCTTGCGGGCCTCATCGCGCATCTCTTGGTACTGGCGATCGGTCAGAGTTTGTTGAGGCGCGACCGTAATGCTGTCGCCTGTATGAACACCGCACGGATCAAAATTCTCGATCGAGCAAATAATAACAAACGTTCCGTGTTGGTCACGCATGACTTCGAGCTCGAACTCTTTCCAGCCAAGAATACTCTCTTCGACGAGGACTTCGGACGTCGGGCTCTCACGCAAACCCCGCAGAATCATGTGCTCATATTCTTCGGGCGTATACGCAACTCCGCCGCCGCCGCCACCTAACGTAAAATTGGGTCGAAGGATCAGCGGAAAGCCGAATTTACGGGCGACCGCTTGGCCCTGATCAAACGTACGGACCATCTCGCTTTTCGGATACTTGGCGCCGACATCGTCGAGGATGGTGCGAAAGACTTCGCGGTCTTCGGCCGAACGAATGACTTTAGGATCGGCACCTAGAAGTTCAACACCATATTTTTCGAGAATGCCCTGGTCCGCCAATTGGAGTGCCAAATTGAGAGCCGTTTGCCCGCCAAGTGTCGGGATGATGGCGTCGGGTCTTTCGATCTCAAGAATTTTTTCAACGAAGGGAACAGTGAGCGGTTCGATGTAAACCCGAGTGGCGAGATCGGGATCGGTCATGATCGTCGCCGGGTTTGAGTTGATGAGAATGACTTCGAGTCCTTCTTGCATCAAGGCTTTGCAAGCTTGGGTGCCGGAGTAATCAAACTCGCAGGCTTGTCCAATAACGATCGGTCCGCTACCCAGGATCAGGACTTTGCGAAGCTTCTGCAGTTTAGGCACTTAAAATCTAACCTTTTTCTCGTTGGTATAAACGTAATCAAGTTTTAAGTGTCGGTACTGCTCGTATTTGTAACGCATCTTTAAGAGCTTGAGCATCAGGGTTTCTCGGTCTTGAAGTAAGTCGCCCGCTTTTTTGATCTTTTTGATCTCTGCTAGAATGTATTTAGAAGCTTCGCCGGAGTGAAATGCGAAAGAACGCGAGAAATGAAAGTCTTCGCCATCAGGAATGAGGCGGGCATCGAAAATTTCGTCGCGATTAAAGCCAATGCGAATCGGCGACCTATGAATCACGATTTTTTTGTCGAGAAATAAATCGCGGATATGAATGTCTTCGCCACGGATTTTGAGAAATTCAAACAAGCTATGGCGCACCGAAGCCAGGTTCTCAAACATCGGGCGCTCATTCGAAGTCATCTCAAGATCTTCAAGTTGAAGTGCATATTGCGCAGGGGTTAAACCGATTCCCGCGAGCGGACGACTGAACAAATACCATTCGAGAAACTGCGTCATGCGCATCTCGAAGCCTTCGTTCTCCTCGTCCATGATGCCGGCTTCATCGAAAAATTCTTTTTTTGCTTTCGCGACATCGTCGCGAAAGCGGTCACCAGTAAAAAATACGATTAATCGGTCTATTAACTCTTCAAACATCGCTTAGAGCCCATTCAGAAAGAAATCGAAAAGCTTCCGGGCCTCGTGAGGACCTGGATGACTCTCGGGGTGATACTGCACGCTGAAACATCGTTTAGATTCGCAAGCGAAACCCTCGACGGTTTTGTCGTTTAGGTTCTCGTGCGTCACCCGCGCATTTGACGGCAACGAGTTCGCGTCGACGCAATAACCATGGTTTTGCGAGGTGACATAGATCTCGTTTAGCAAATGATCTTTGACCGGATGATTGCCGCCGCGGTGGCCAAACGGCAGTTTATAAGTCTTACCGCCAAGTGCCAACGCCATGATCTGCGTTCCCATACAGATCCCAAATATCGGCTTCCAGCCCAAAAGAGATTTGATGGTTTCGACGGCTTCTTTAACATCGGCTGGATTACCTGGTCCGTTTGAAAGCATGAGGCCACTCGGATTCCAGTCACGGATGCTTTTTTCGGGTGTGCGACTTGGAAAAATCGCGATCTCACTGGTGCCGGCTTGAAGTTCACGAAGAGTATTTTCTTTAACTCCGTAATCGATGATCGCGACTCGCGGGCCATTTTGCTTTTGCCCTTTGCGGGTCTCGACCTCGCGGCGAGTGACGGCGTAAACCCAGTCAATGTCGCCCTTCTTCTTTTCACTGATCAGTGCGCGTGCCATCAGCGTTGCCTCTTCGGCCGTCTGCGCAGGGACCAAAGCGCCCCACGGCGTTCCGTGCGAGCGAAGACGCATGACAATCCGGCGCGTATCGAGATCCGTCAGGACCGGAATTCCGGAGGCGACCAACTGATCATTCCAGCTGGAGTCGCGCTTTGAATTTTGTATTTCTAGGCTAACGAATCCTTCGATCCACATCTGGCTCGATTCCCAGACTGATCGTTCGACGCCGTAGTTGCCTTGCATCGGCGCCGTCATGACGATGATTTGGGAAAAGTACGACGGATCAGTAGCGATTTCTTCGTAGCCTGAGTGCGAAGTATTGAAAACGACTTCGCCAGCGCGTGGTTGTCCACCACGCCAAACGCCCGGGTACGTTTCACCGCTTTCTAGAACTAGAAATCCTTTTTGCTGCCCCATCTGGCCCTTTATTCCTCTTTCAACGACGATTGATCGAAAATCTGCGCTAGGAGGCTCGCGCGAATCAAAACGCCGTTGGTCACTTGTTGCAAAACGCGATTTCGCGGATCGTTCATGACGCTTTTGTCGCTTGAGAATTCGACGCCGTGATTGATCGGTCCGGGATGCATGATCATGGCATCTTTCTTAAGGATTTGCAGATGAGTTCGATTCAAGCCAAAGCGCTCGTGGTAGGCCTTCAAGGCCCGCTCATCTGACGGCAAACCGCTTTGGGTATGCCGCTCAAGTTGAATACGAAGTCCCATGTAAACGTCGCACCACTCAATCGCCTCATTGAGTGCTTCGAAAACTCTCACTCCTGAAGGTAGCTCGGTTTTTGGAATGAACTCTGCCGGGCCACAGACGGCTACGATGGCCCCAAGTTTCATCAAGACATCGAAGTTCGAGCGCGCGACGCGACTGTGGCGAATGTCGCCAACAATTAATACCTTCTGACCTTGAAGGGTGCCTTTTTCGCGGTAAATCGTAAACGCATCAAGTAACGCTTGGGTGGGATGCGCCGACGTTCCACTTCCGGCGTTGATAACGGGAATCGTGAGCCGTGGAAGAAGACTGTCGAGCTCCT
>JAYTHQ010000198.1:0-4461 GCA_043732445.1 Bdellovibrionales bacterium
GCGGCCGCCCAGATCGGAAAGCTCTCGACAACCGAACTCGTCACAAGGTCCGGGGAGGGTAACGAGGAGCCTAAGAGATCGCGAATGAACGGGAACGAGGCAGCGTCGATGGCAGCACCCATCACGCACGCGACAATTCCTAAAATAAGCGCTTCGCATAAAAGCCACACCGCAAGCTCGCGTTTCGAATAGCCGATCGCGCGCAAGACCGCGAGCTGCAGCGATAGACTTTCGAATCGCGTAATTAAAATCGACGACAACGAGAGAGCCGCCATTAAGAGAACAAGGCCAACGATCAAAAGACCGACGTTGCGGCCTGTCCCCGTCAAGTTCTGGAGCTTCTCTTTGGTCGCCGGAACGTAAACGACTTGCCCCACTGTTCGGTCATTGACCAGCGCCTCAAGTCTTGCAAGACCGTCGGGCTCAAGCTCGATCAAAAAGTAATTTAAAACATCAACGCCCCAAATAGAATTATGTAAGCGCGTATGCGAGAGCAGCACGTGGGCTGACGAGAGACTCATCCATGCTTGGCGATCCCACGCTGAGCGTGTCGGTTCAAGCAGACCGACGATCTTAAACGGCAATGGCTTGCCGAGCGTTTCGGCGCTCGGTTCAGGGCCGACAGTTTTTTCTGCGGGCGGGAGTGGTTCAACAGTCACGACCTGACCAATTCGGTAACCATTTTTTTGCGCTAGCAAAGAGCCGACAACGATCTCTGCGGGCGCTTGAGCCCAAACGCCTTCTCTCAGTTTTAAGGATCGCTGTAAAAGGGTTTCATCGGTCGCGACTGCGGGCGCCGAGTCGAGCGTTCCGGCAAATACGAAAGGAGAAATCGTTTTGATAAACCCAGGTTCGGCTTGGTGCCCGTCTTCGAACCGCACGGGCTGTGCGGCCTTTAAACTTTCGAAAAGCTTGAGCGGCAGATAGCCCGGCGGTGCACTTGTTTTAAATTCTGCATTCAAGGCGCCCAACAAAATATCGATATCACCGGACTTCGCGCCTACGATCGCATCACCTGACGTTGCTAGTGATGCGTAGCGCTTTTCTGCGAGATGACCCAAGCGTAAGAGAGTGCCGGCCGTCGCGACCGACAAAGAGATTGAGAGAATAGCAATCGCCGACGACAAGGGCCTTCGAATCAGATCGAGGTAGGCTAAATGAACTGAGTTCATGCCCGCACCTTTGCGAGATCAGCGAGAGAACGACGGTCTTTAAAATGTGAGGCTAACCGATCGTCATGGCTGACGATTAAAAGCGTTTTACCTTTAGCGGCTGATTTCAATTCCTCGATCACGAACCTAGCGTTCTCGTCATCGAGACTCGACGTGGGTTCATCGGCCAAAATAATGTCGGGCTTTTGAGCCAAGACTCGCGCGACCGCTATCCGCTGCTGTTCACCGCCGCTCAAATTCGCCGTTCTGACCGATGCAAAATCAGTCATACGGACTCGGCCCAGTGCCTTCGCAACGAGCTCGTCTTGGGCAGATCGGTTTTGGTGATGAAGTGCGAGCGCGACATTTTCGGAAGCCGTCAGGTGCGTGAGCAAATTTAGCTTCTGAAAAATGAGTCCAATGTGTTGGCGCCGCAGGCGACTGCGCTCCCGGTCATTCATCGAACTGAGCGTGCGTTCTCCGAAATGAACTTCGCCTGCAGTCGGCGACATGAGGCCAGCGAGTAAATGAAGCAACGTACTTTTGCCAGTTCCGCTCGCGCCATGGAGAAGAAGATGGCTCCCGGCGAGGAGCTGAAAATCGGGAATCGAAAAAAGACGTCGCCCATCGGGAAGATCGAGAGCAACGTTGGTGAGGCGAAGATCGATTTGACCAGATCCTTAAGAGTTGGTGGTGTCTTTTGCTTTTGCTGCCGAAGCCGGATCGGCTTCGGCGCTGACGATCGTCTCGCGTCGTTGAGGTTTCTCGGCGGGAACGTTGTCGGGCTGATCACTCATCGCCTTTTTGAAACCGCGAATCGATTCGCCGAGAGATTGGCCGAGAGCCGGTAAACGCTTCGGGCCGAAAAAGACGATAGCGATGACAGCGATGATCAGCCAATGTGTCAGACTAAATTCGCCCATGCAGATCCTCCAGAAGAGCTGTGAGACTCAGATTATAGCAGCTTTACGACGCAGGTGGCGAGCTTTCAAACAAGCCAAAGCTGGTAAGCGTCGCGGCAAGGAATTTTTGTCAGGGACGCCAGAGAAATTGGCCGGTTTGCCGAGAAAACCGATTTCTAACTTGAGCAATTCTGGCACCCGACGTACGCCTACGCCCGGAAACCAACCTTTTCGAACGGAAATCAGAATGTCGATTCGATCAGTTCTTGCAGTCTGCGCAATGGCGATTCCGTTGGGCCTCACGGTTGCTCAGGCACAAACGACCTCAACGGGTGGCAGTTCGGGTTCTTCTCCAAGCATGGAAGAGCCGGTTCAAAATCCTGCCTCGCAGCCAACTTTAACGAATGCGTCGGTTGCAACCGGCACGAATTCGATCTCGGCGCCGTTTAAAATTCAGGCCCCTTCGATCGGCAATTTCAAAATGAAGGCCGGCATCAAATCGCAAAATACGTCGGGTCACATCTATGACTACGATTCGACGGCACCCACGGCCCGCCGCGCGAAACTGAAGTACGAATACTACCTTGGCTTTGTTCACGCATCTGGCTGGGGCACGTATGCGCAAGCAGTGACGAGCGGAGCGATCAAACAAGATTCAAATGCGACCGACGTCGCGCACGGCGATCCGAGCATCACGATCTTGCACCCCGATTGGTACCGCGGCACTTCGCTCACTCTTTCGGGCCAGCTGCGTCGTTACTTCCCGGTTAGCCAGTTCTCTGATGATCGTGGCATCAAGCAGTGGGCATACTACCTCTACACGACCTATCAGCTTCCAAGACAGTGGAGCATCTGGAACCAAACTGTTCCTCGCTACTTCGAGCAAAGTAAACGTTTAGCCGCATCCGACACGACGATGTACATCGAAGATCTTGGAACCCTGACAAAATCGCTATCGACCCATTGGGCGGCAGGCGTTGGCCAGTGGACTCAAGTCGAAGGCCACCGCGCAACTGACACCGGCATTTCGGTCGATGTTTCAGGTTTTGTTCGCTACATGCCGATTGCAAATCTCTGGATCGAGCCACGCATTATCTTACCCGCGTACATAAAAAACGCGGTCTACGACCAGTCGTCGAGCGTTTCGCTGAGCGCAGCGAAAACCGAACTCTACGCGCAGATGACGCTATAATGTGCCACCTGTTACGTACTCATCAAACCGGCGGTCCACTTGGCGATCGTCGACTTAATGCCTGAGTCTGCGTTCGCGAACGCGACTCCGTAACGCTTTTGTTCTTCGCTCCAGACGACTTTACCTTGCACGGCGATCGTATCTTTGCCGTCAGGGCTGCTGATCGACATCGTGACGATTCCGCCCTGCTCGAGCCATGCGTCGGTGTTGACTTGAACGCCACCCATCGAGATCGAACTGACTTGGCCCGTGAGTTCGCGGTCGCCGAATTTCATCGTGACCGATGAACTGATATTGAATCGTTCATGACGACGGTTGTTTCGACCTTCTTGACGGTTTCGAAGAACGAAACTGATCAGCACCGGTGAAACGAGAATCAAGAGAACGCCAAAGAAGGTGAGATTCCGGAAGGGGCCTGCCGGGCCTCCGCCATCTTTTGCATCGTACATGGCTTTCGCAACAAGTCCGCAGGCAGGCGTTGCCGACGCGCCACTATCAGACGACGGCGCGCGGAAAGCCGAGACATCGTAAGCCGGCTGTGACGAAGACACGGCGGCAGTTTTCGAAGTCATGAGACCGTTGTAAATGTTGATGCGGGCTTTCGTTGTCGTACGTGTTTGAAGACTCGAGATAGCTTGGGAGTTTGAAAAAATCAGCTGCGTGATTTGATAGCCGGTCATCGTCGGCGATTCACGAAGCATCAATGCCGCCATGCCCGATACAAATGGCGTCGCCATCGAAGTTCCGGAAGCGCGACCATACATGTTGTTCGGGAATGTTGAGTAGATACTATTGCCGGGGCTGCCGACGTGAACGGTTTGCGTTCCGTAATTTGAGAAGCTGGCGAAACCATCGGTGTCGGTCGTTGCTGCGACCGAAATCAAACTCGGAACATTGTAGTTTGCCGGATACGTCGGTGACGCATCGTTGTTGCTTGCAGCATTGCCCGCAGCCGCAACAAAGACAGCTTTATGATCGTACGCGTACGCAACCGCGGTGAGCAGAGAATTGCTAAATCCGCCTCCACCCCATGAGTTGTTCAGAACTTTCGCGCCGGCATTGACTGCATAATAGATGGCTTTGACCGCATCGGTCGTCGAGCCGGAACCCGTTGAATCCAAAAACTTGAGAGGCATGATGCGAATAGTTGCAGGCTGAAGAACGGCGGCGGTGATGTCTTGAGTCGTTCCAAGAATGATTCCCGAGACGTGACTCC
>JAYTHQ010000199.1:0-13691 GCA_043732445.1 Bdellovibrionales bacterium
GCGGCGCAGGCTCGGGTGAAGGCTGGGCCTGTGCGGGGGCTTTCAAGCACCGAAGCCCGTGCGCTTATTTGTTCCGATCTCTTCGCCGTCGGTTTCTAAATCTTTAGCGTTAGCGGTCTCGGGTACCCTGTCGAAGAGATCGACAGTCTCTTCAAGCGTCTCTTTGACGAACAGTTCTTATCGCAAAGCGAAGTTCCGGAATGGCGTTTCTCTTGGCGCCGTACTCTTACTGAAAAAGACGATCCTGTTTAGCGACACGCATCGATGATTGTCGGTCGTCGGCGAGCCATGCACGTGAGGCGAACAGGATGAGGTTTGCCGTTGCGTAAGAAAATGTACCCCAGCCGAGATCAGCGACGGCAAAAGTGGGCGGATAGTCTTTTAAAACCGCAAGATTTGTAAAATCATAGATTCCGTAAATCGAGAGTCCGAGCAGCGCTCCCCAGCCGATGCTCGTGAGCCAAGTCCCTGACAACGCGTGCGGGGCACCGAAAGCTGTCAACGCAAGCGCCATCACTAGATAAGCCATGATCGCAGGAGCTTTGAAGGGCGCGATCGCACCGTTCTCTATCCGGGCAATTCCCTGAAGCTGGTTGGTGTTAAAGTCCTTGGCGACAAAGCCAAGCCAAGTGAAGTCCAGGACGCAAAGAGCGACCAGAGAAACCACATATATTTTTACGTACGCGATCATTTAAGAACCTTTCTTCGGGGGCCAAGGGAAAAAAAGCGAGGTGCGTGCGGCGTAGCTTTGGTAGCCTGCTCGGTTCTTCATGAGCTCCTCGAGCATCGGGACTCCTGAAACCTTCACGATAAAAAAAGTGATCGTTAGAGGTGAGACGACGAGCCACCAGCTTTGCCAATCAGCTGCCATCAAAAAAAGTCCCCACCACTGAACGACTTCGCCGAAGTAGTTGGGATGTCGGGACCACTTCCAGAGGCCCTGGTCCATCACCGAGCCTCGCGACGGATTTTTTCGAAAGGCCTTCAATTGCGAGTCACTGATGGATTCAAACAAAAAGCCGACCACCCAGAGCGTCGCGCCAACCGCGAAGACCGCTTTGATCGGTCGCGGTGAGACGTCAATCGCCCAGAGCGCGGGACTGACAATTACGAGAGCGATGAGCGGTTGGAGCGTAAAGATCTGAAGATAAGATCGCCAGAGCCACGTTTTACCCCAACTTTTACGCCAATTTAAATAACGAATATCTTCTTGATCGTGAGCGAGAAATCGCGTGCCGATATGGTAGCTGAGCCTGAGCCCCCACGCCGATACAAAAATAACGATGAGGAGTTCGCGCAGACCGAGCGTGCTCATGCGCACGTGAATGCAGGCGGCCACAACTACGGCCACAACAAAGCTCAGTCCCCACGTGATGTCGGCGACATCATTTCGTTTCCGAATGACGGCAAAGATGAAAGCGCAGTTCCAAAATATAACGATTGCGATGATCGATACCATGTAGGGTGCCATGCTCACTAGCGTGACCGGTCGTGGCTATTGATGCAACAGTTCTGACGCTTTGTGCCCCGACTTAACGGCCGAGTCGAAGAGCTGCGCAGGCAAGTGCGGTCTCGCTAAGAACGAAGAGATGAAGGCCAGGCGCGCCGGCGCGCTTTAATCTCTCGCTTAAAAGTTGAGACGCCTCAAGGCTTGCGGTTTGCGCCGCGGGATCAGTATCGGACTGCGCTAAACTGTTGAGATATTCCGGGGGGACCGCCACGCCGAACCTCGCCGACATTTTTGCTGCTTGCTCGCGTGACCGGAGCAGCCGAGTGCCGGGAAGAATCGGGATCGCGCAGCCGGAGGCGGCAATTTCATCAATGAATCGCGAGTAAGAATCGGCACAGAACAGCATCTGAGTGATGGCGTATTCGGCTCCCGCTCGAACCTTCAGCGCAAAATGCTCAAGACGCTCGGTTCGTGTGGGCGCCTCTGGATAGCAGGCGACCCCGATACTAAAATCCATCGATTCACGCGATTTTGTGCGAAAGCCTTCGCGCTCGAGGAAGCGACCTTCGTTGAGCGCTTGAATTTGTTCGACGAGTTGATAGGCGTACGGATGACTTCCGTGTCTCGGTGTCCATGTGCCAGTGCCTTGGGGCGGGTCGCCACGAAGAGCGAGGATATTTCGAATGCCCAAAAAATGGTGATCGACTAGCTGATTTTCCACTTCTTCGGGCAGCAGATCGCGGCACGTAAAGTGCGCGATGCAGGGAGTTTGAAAACCTTCTTTGATGAGTTGAGCAATTGGTAAACTTCCGCCGCGAAGACTTCCGCCAGCGCCCTTTGTGACGGCCAGGAATTGCGCTCCCGATTTTTTTAAAGATTCAATCTGGGTCACGATCGCCTGGCGGTCTGAGCCGTTTCGCGGCGGTACGATCTCGGCCGACAGAGTAAAGGGGGTTGCCCTTAAAAGATCAGAAATCTTGCGATCGGGAAGGGGAGTTAAATAAGAAGTTTGCGTGATCATAGAGGTGCCTCCTCTTCGCCGCTGAGACCCAGCCCGAAGTATTTTGCATCGGGGTGATGGAAAACAATCGCCGAGACGCACGCTTCTGGATCCATCATGAACCCTTCCGTTAACTCAACACCGATTTCTTGAGGGCGAAGGAGTTCAAAGAGTTGTGCCTGATCCTCAATGCGTGGGCAGGCCGGATAACCAAACGAATACCGTTTACCTCGATATTTGGCCTGAAATCGTTCGACCATCGTAATTGCGGGATCGTCCGGGTGACCCCACGACGAGCGAATGAAAGAGTGAAGATGCTCGGCATAAGCCTCGGCCGTTTCAATCGCCAAAGCTTGAAGGATGTGTGATTTCAGAAATTCGCCGCGATTTTTCAGGTCTGTTGAGGCCTCGCGAACGTTTTTACCAGCCGTCGTCACAAACAATGCGACGTTATCTGGTTGGCCGCCGACAGGTTGAACGTAATCTGCAAGACAAAGGCGTTCGCCTTTGATCTGTCTCATAAAATCAAACTTTAATGAGACCCGCGAACGCGATTCGTCTTCGTAGATCAAAAGCGTATTTTCATCGCTGGCGGCTGGAAAAAATCGATAAACCGATTTTGGCTGCAAGACATCGGAGTGCGCAAACTGCGCCTTCACGTCTTGAACTTTTTCGTAAATCTCGAGGGCCGTCGGTTCTTCTTGCTGGAGCTTGCGCATGATGTTGGCGTCTTTGTGCATCAAATCGAAAAGCTTGGCGGCGCGCGCTTTGACGCCTAGGTGTCGCGTATAGAGCATGAGCGGATTGATGAACTTCCAGATCTGTTCGACCGGGACATGGCGCTGAACGTGTTTTTCGTAATTTGGTGCAGCCGGTGGGCTCACGTGGCGAACTTTTTTGAGCGGAGCGGCTTCGACCGCGACGGGTCTTTCAACCGGCTTTGCGGCAAGAGCCAGTTCCTCGGCCTTGACGCGCGCACGCGTCTCATCGAGCTTTGTGAGCATCGTCGGATAAATTTTTTGATCGCGAATTTGGGCAGCGAGATCGAGGCCATTCATTGCGTCTTGCGCATAAAAAACAGGCCCGCCGGCGTAGGCGGTGAGAATTCGTTTCTCAGTGAAGCCTCTTGAAAGTGCCGCCCCGCCAACGAGAATCGGAAGCTGAATCCCGTTTCGCGCAAGATCTTCGGCGGTCGTGACCATTTGGTGAGCAGATTTGACCAAGAGGCCAGAGAGCCCAATCATATCGGGCTTGTGTTCGCGAATGGCTTTTAACAGCTGCTCCGGCGGTACTTTGATGCCGAGATTGATCACTTCGAAACCATTGTTGCCGAGAATGATCTCGACGAGATTTTTTCCAATATCGTGAACGTCACCTTTGACCGTCGCGAGCACGATTTTGCCGCGCGAGGTGGCCGCTGTCTTTTCCATGTATGGTTCGAGAAATGAAACGGCCGCTTTCATTGCCTCGGCACTTTGAAGAACTTCGGCGACAATGAGTTTGTTGGCGTTAAAGAGCCGGCCGACTTCGTCCATGCCCTTCATCAAGGGACCGTTGATGATGTCGAGAGGGACCCGGTTTTTTAAAGCCGTCGCAAGATCTTCGTGAAGTCCATCTTTTGTGCCTTCAATGATGTTGCTCGCAAGTCGTTCGTCGATAGACTGAGAAGAGCGGTCTTTCGGTGCCTTGGCTTTTTGCCCACGGAAATGTTCGGTGAACCGAACAAGTGCTTCAGGATCACGGTCAAACAAGAGATCTTCGGAGAGTTGAATATCGTGAGCCGGCAGGCTTGCGTAGCGCTCAAGCTTTTCTGAATTCACAATCGCAAGATCGAGGCCGGCTTTTACGCAGTGATAAAGAAAAACAGAATTCAAGACTTCGCGACCGGCGGCTGGCAAACCGAAACTGACGTTTGAAATACCGAGGACCGTTTTAACGCCTGGAAGATTGTCTTTGATGAGGCGAATACCCTCGATGGTCTCTGGGGCCGATGCGCGATATTGCTGGTCACCGGTGCCGCACGGAAAAACGAGTGGGTCAAAGTAGATATCTTCGGTCGGAATGCCGTACTTTTCTGTGAGCAGTTTGTAAGACCGCTGCGCCACTTGAAGCTTCCGCTCGCGCGAAACGGCCATCCCTTGAACCGGATCTTCGTCGATCGTTCCGACGACAAGGCCCGCGCCAAATTTCTTTGCGAGAGGAACGACCTCGTCAAAACGCTCTTCGCCGTCTTCGAGGTTGATCGAATTAATGAGCGCCTTGCCCTGACAATACGTGAGAGCTTTTGCGATGACGTGATGATCAGTTGAGTCGATCATGACGGGGACACGAATTTTTTTGACTACTTTTTCGAGAAACGCTTCCATGTCGATCATCTCGTCGCTCTCGGAATCCGCGAGACAGATGTCGATAATTTGAGCGCCGGACTTCACTTGGGCTCGAGCGACTTCCGAAGCTTCGTCAAACTTTCTGGCTTTAATCAGCTCTTTAAACTTGCGACTGCCGATGACGTTTGTGCGTTCGCCGACAATGACGGGTCTTAACTCGTCGGTGATCTCAAGGTGATCGATACCCGAGAGCAGAGAGCGGCCCGGAAGATTCGGTTGCCGGGGTTTGAGACCTTCAGTCGATTTAACGAGCTCGGTGATGTGGCCGGCGTGCGTTCCGCAGCAGCCGCCCACAAAGTTGAGCCAGCCTTTTTCTGCAAAGTGCGAGACGGCTTTAGAAACCATCTCGGGAGTTTCGAGGTAGTGGCCATTTTCATCAGGCAAGCCGGCGTTCGGAACGCATGCGATAGGAAATGGCGACAAGCGCGCAAGGCTTCGGATGTGGTCGGTCATGAACTCAGGGCCGGTTGCGCAGTTCAGACCTAAGTAAAGAAGATCGCGGTGCATGAGGGCTGCGGTGAGGGCTTCGACCGATTGTCCACCTAGCATCGTGCCGGTGCTTTCGATCGTGGCCGAAACGGCGATCGGAATTTTCTGTTTACGTTCTTCAAAAAGACGATCGATGCCCACGAGTGCGGCTTTGACGTTTCGGGTATCGTTACAAGTTTCGATCAAGAAGTAATCGGTGCCGCCATCGAAGAGTCCGCGCGCTTGCTCGTAATAGTTATCGGCGAGTGCTTCGAACGTGATTCCGCCCGTCAGTGAAAGTGACTTCGTCGTCGGGCCGATTGAGCCCGCGACGAATCGTTGACGATCAGCGCTGAATTTTTCGCAAGCTTCGCGCGCGATCTCGGCTGCGCGTTTGTTAATTTCGTAGGTCTTTGGCCCGAGGGCATATTCGTCAAGAACGATGGGCGTTGCGCCGAACGAGTTTGTTTCGACGATGTCGGCACCGGCCGCGAGGTAGAGTTCGTGAACGCCGGCGACGATGTCGGGCCGTGTGAGCACGAGGTTTTCGTTACAGCCCTCAAACTCTGCCCCGCCGAAATCGTCGGCCGTTAAATTTTGATCCTGGAGGGCCGTGCCCGTCGCTCCGTCTAAGACGAGAATGCGCGACTGTGCCGCTGTTAAGAGGTTATTGGTGCGGGCCGCGCGTTGGTCGCGGGTCTGGGTCGAATTCAAATGTTCTTTCACGTGCTACTTCCGGTCGTCTCGAGTTTTACGGCTTAAAGCCGCTTCGCTCGCATAAGTGTTTTTAGCTGTTTAATTTGCCCCAAGGTGGGGATGGTTAAACGCAAAAACCAAATCAAAACCATTGGATTTGGAAATGAAAAGATACGACGAATTCAAGCGTGCGACAAGATAAAACCTGATCCTAATAGAACCTCTGCTCCGTCATGTTATGTTGACGACACGCCTGTGCAGTTCAACATCGACTGCGCAACCGAGGAGTCTTGGATTGTTTCAACTGTTCATGGGTCTAGTCATCACCTTTAGTGCCGTCTTTCTAAACACAGAAGCCGAAGCCGCGAGTTGGCCCAAGGCGCCGCCAAAGCTCGTCGTCTTTATCGTGATCGACCAATTTCGCGCCGACTACCTCTCGCGTTTTGAAAAGCAGTTTCGCGAAAACGGATTTAAGGCGCTGATGAAAACAGGAGCGTATTTTCCGTACGGGGAGTACGACGTGCTTCAATCCATGACGGGCCCTGGGCATGCGACCGTTCTGACAGGCGCCTATCCCTATCAGATGGGTATCCCGATTAACGATTGGTACGATCAAGCGACCCACCGACCGACTTACTGCGTTTTCGATGCCGCCGCTGAAATTGTCGGCGGAGTTCCGGGAAAATCAAACGGCGTGTCGCCGAAGAATCTGGTGGGAACGACCTTTGGCGACGAACTAAAAAATGCGGGCTTTACCTCTCGTGTTGTTTCGATCGCGCTCAAAGACCGCGCCGCTGTTTTAATGGGGGGCCACCGTGCCGATCTCGCATTATGGTTCGACAATAAGGCGGCACGGTGGGTCTCTAGCCGCTACTACCTCAAAGACGGCTCGCTTCCGAAATGGATTGGTGACCTCAACGCGACATTGAAAACGCCGTGCCCCCTCGAGAATCCGTGCGGAACTGAGATGACCACAAATGCATTTAAGGCTGCGCTGAAACAGTACAAGCTGGGTCAAAGTGGCGCGACCGACTTAATCGCCGTTAGCTTCTCGAGCCACGATTACGCGGGCCACAAGTTCGGACCGAACTCGCCCGAAATACAAGACATCACGGCTTCCGAAGATCGTGCCGTTGAAGCCATTCGCCTCGAAGTTCAAAAATCAGTTCCTGGTGGCTTGAAAAATGTCGTCTTTGTCCTGACCGGCGATCACGGTGTTGCGCCCTCGCCTGCTTACCTCGAAACGACAGGCATCGCGACCGGACGAATTGACGAGTCAAAACTTGTGACCAAAATGGAAGCGTCGCTCAATAAAAAATTTGGTCAGGCAAAGCTTGGAAAATGGATTTCGTTCGTGACCGATTTTAATTTTTATCTCGACGAAGAGAACGTTGCCTCGTCGAAGGCTGACCTTGCAAAAGTTGAAGCCGAAATGAAGTCGACTCTTCTCGAAACCCCGGAATTCGCACACGTCTTTACGCGCGACGAAGTCGAGAAGCACTCACTCCCTCCGCTTCAGTTTGAACGCCAAATTAAGCGAACGGAATACGGTTCAAGGAGTGGTCACGTGGTTGCCATCCCGAAGCCGTTCTACGTGAACGAGTCTCATAACAACGCCAATCATATGACGGGCTATTCTTACGACCGCACAGTGCCGATTTTATTTTCGGGCTTAGGCATAAAAGCAGGGCTCTACGCCGAGAAGGCTGAAGTCGTCGACATTGCACCGACGCTCTCGTTTCTTGCGGGCATCGTTCCGCCGGCTCTCTGCGAAGGAAAAGTCTTAAGCCAGATTTTGAAGTAGATGGAAGATGGTGACCCTGAGCCACCAACAGGCAATATGGTCAAAGCCTCATAATTTCATACCTTTAGCTTTTGGCAATTACGACAACTATGCAAAGGGAAAACAGATTGGCAGAAAGAAACTGCGCGACTCAAGCTTGATCAGGAGTTTATTAAAATCGGGTATGAGTTTCAGACAAATTTCGGTCATCGCTAAATGCAGCCATGGGAGTGTCTCGGCCGATTTAGCGGCCCTTTCGCAGGAACAAAAAGAAGAGGTCCTCGCAGCACGTCTGCTGCGAAGACAAAACAAGAAATCGAAGGCTATTTCAGCAAATCAGAAAGCTCCTGCCGAAGCGTCATCATGCGAGCGCAAAGTCGCCTAACTTTTTCTTGATCGACGTCGGACCTTTCCCGAACAATTTTCTTCGCGTACTTCTGAGCGTCGTAGAAACCCTGGTTCATACCTTGTCTCAGATCTGGAGTTTTTAAAGGAAAGGCTGCGACTGCGTAGCGGTCTTGATTTTTGGAAAGTGCTTCGAAGTACTCATGCCGAAGTGTCTCTTGAGTTACGGCGGCGTAGTTGAGCGTCATTCGAATATCTCGGTGACCGAGAAGTTTCTGAAGCGTCGTTATACTTAAGCCCGCCGATAGAAGGGATGTCGCAAACGAATGCCTGAGCCTGTGTAAGTGCACTGCTCCCGGGATCGCAAGACCTGTCGTCGCTTCTTGAAATACCATTGCGAAATGAGCGCTTGATCGCCGTTTGCCGCGCGGGTTTGAAATTAGATATTTGTGGTTCGAACCAAGCTCCACTCGGCCAGAATGAAACTCTTGAATCTTCTGAACGATCTCGACAGTCTTCGGATCAAGCGGAATGATGCGCTCATTATAAAGTTTCCCGAGAGGAACCTTTAAGAACCAGTTCGAGTTGAAATCAGTCGTAATACAATCAAGCGTTAAACTTCTCATCTCCCCAACCCGGAGTCCGCACCTGCGCATCAGTAAAATGCCAAGGCAGTCCATTGTGCCGTCGACATCAAGTCGCCTTTGAATTTCTAGATCGACATTTACCGGGAATGGGCGCGGGAGATAATCAACGTGTTTCGGGAAATCGGTTTGTTTCACGAGTTTGTCGACTGAGATTTTCAGTTCTTTGTGCTCATGAAGCCATTCGAAGTATCGTCTAAGTTGACCAAGCCTGGTGCCTCGACTGTTCTGTACCATGTTCGAATTTTTAAGATGGATAAGATGATCTTCGACATCTTTGCGCGTGATCGCGTAAGGCTTTGAGCTACGCATTTGATGCTGTTTGTAGAAGCCGCGAAGGCTAGACTGGTAACCGCTAACGGTGTTTTTGCTGTTCGCAGTGGAAAGGACAACGAGAAAACGCACAGCTTGTTCTGGAAGCTCGGCCTGCTGACCCTTGACGACGTCGGCCCGGTATGTCGGAAAGAGCGTCATAAAGGTGCCAGACGCCAAATCACCGCGCTTCTCGAGCCAGCGAAGATAGATTCCTATTTGCCCACGGTTGGCGCGTCTTGTGACGAGTTTTAGGTGATGACGATCGAGATCTTCGTCGTAATCGTCGAAGACTTTCTGGCTTAGATCCGACAGCGTTAAGCGCTGCTGCAATAGGAACCGATAAAAATGGTGAAGAGCCGACCGGTAAAGTGAGATCGTATTCTGACCTCGGCCAGAAGCACCGAGCTCACGCAAATATTTTTCCGCGATCTCAGGGAGCGGCTTACTTCGAAAGTGCTGCATAACGGACCTCGATCTTCTTCATGGCTTTATCCAATTCTGTTTTGATGTCTTCGATAAAAAGTTCGATGTAGATGAGGCTCGTTTGCGGATCCGCGTGGCCGAGCAATTTTTGAATGGTGAGAAGCGGTACACCGGCTCTTGCGAGATCAGATGCGAAGGCGTGTCTAAACTGATGCGGCCGTGCCATCGGAAGCCCTAGGCGCCGGCTCCGTTTGCGAAATAAACTTCGAACACCCGCGGTCGTCATCGGATCGCCAGCACGCCCTTGAAGCAGTACGAAGAAATGTTTTGAACTTCGGTACGGCCTCTCCATCTCCAGGTACTTACTTAAAACTTGCATGAGACATATCGGCATCGGAACGAAGCGTTCTCTTCGGCCTTTGCCAAAAACTTTTACGCATGCTTGGTGGAAATCGACGTCTTCGATCTTTACGCGAGTGATCTCTTCTCGACGAAGACCGCAAAGAAGCATCATTAACGTTAAGCCCAGATCACGGTACCGATCGATGTCGGAGAGAAATAAATCAATTTCTTTAGGCCTCATCGGATCCATGATCCGCTTGGGCCGCTTCACGCGAAGTTCGAGATCAACTTTTCCTTTAGGCGTGTAAAGCCCTAGAGCTCCGCGCCTGCGCACTTTGTAATAGCCTTTTGGATAAAGTACGCCCGGTGCGTGAGGAAGCCGTTTGCCGAAGGCGAAGAAATAAAATGCTCGCACACAACAAAGTCTCTGGTTAATCGATGCCGGTTTATATTTTACTTTATCAAGTGCAATCAGCCAGTCGAGCAGATCTTTTTGCGTGAATTTTGAAAAGCGAAACCAATCTTTTTCGAGCCAACGGAAGAAGGTAATCAGAACGAATGCATAGGTCTGAATAGTTTTTGGCGAGAAGCCTTGAACTTCGAGCGCTTCGAAATATTTGTTCGCCTTCTCGATCAACTTGCCTTCGCCGTCAATACGGGTCGAGAAGTTGTAGCTCCATATTTTCATTAAAACGCTCCGTCGCGAGACCGAAGCCGCAGACGATGCAGCAATCTAGCGATGAGCGAAGATGTAATGTGATTAACGAGTAGTCGGAAGATTTATCCGTCACGCGAGAAGATGATTTCTTTTGCCCGCGCCTCAGTCGCTCTCTATAAGTTCGACTTCGATCCCGATGATCGAGCTTCGCTTCGAGCGAAGAATTATATTTAGCGCGGGCTTTAGTTAAGTTCGCTTTGTATCCGACCGCTCGACAGGCTTCGGAGCAATATCTTTGTCCCTTAAAACAACTTCGACAAATACGAAACAGCGCTGCGCACGTCGAACAAATAACCGACATCATGACTAACGTATCGGTGAATGCTTTTTATCGTTCGAAAGTGAGACGTTCGCTAGAGGGAAAGGGCCGCTAATGTACAGAAAAATCCGCTCTCCGCAAAGAAATGGAAGCCGCGAAACTCGCGGCTGAGCAAAAAGAAATTTCTGACGCGAGAGTTCTTTCGACGCCAGAAGCGTCAACTGATCTTCAAGAAGAGACGAAAGTCGTTTTCGTTGATATTAAGAAGTCGGATTCACTCGCGACTTTAGCGAAAAATCAGAAGCTGGCGGCTTGATGAAAAAGGATCTCTTACGCCTTTACTCAGATACGTCGGTCTTCGGTGGCGTTTTTGACCGAGAGTTTGAAGTCGATTCGAAACGTCTGATCGAAGATCTTCATGCGAAGAAATTTCGCGTGATGATAAGCAGTGTCGTGTTAGATGGGATTTCCAAAGCTCCTGAGCGCGTTCAAAAACTCGTTCGAGAACTACCGCAAGATCAACTCTTCTCGGTCGACGTAACAGACGAGGTTGAAAAACTTCGTGACGAATACCTGGCCAGAAAAGTCCTGACTCTCAAATCCAGTGACGATGCGACACACGTTGCCCTTGCGACCGTGAATCGTGCCGATGCCATCGTCTCCTGGAATTTTAAGCACATCGTTCGTCTTGATAAAATGAAGCAGTATAACCAAGTCAATTTCTCGCTCGGTTACGCGATCTTAGAGATTGTTTCTCCGAAGGAGGTTTTATTCGATGAAGAAAAGTAAGATTTCATTAAAGACAGATGAATCACTCGACTGCGTAGCGATGAAAAATAAAATTCAGAGCAAAACCTACGAAGACATCAAGGGTATGTCGCTCGCAGAAAAGAATGCGTACCGAGAAAAGAATATTCAGTCGAGCTCTCTTTCGGAGATGTGGAAGAAGCTGAAGTCAAAATCGAAGAAAGAAAAAAAGACCGCTGTTTAATGTTTCATTGTCTCAGGTTCAATGGTTATGATGCGCTTGAAAGAGGTGCAAATCATGGCGAAGCCAAAAACGTTGAATATGGACAAGTTGAAATCATCAGTTAAAAAATCGGCCGCAGATCATAAAGATCTCAAAGTCCGAATCAAGCAAGCGGTTAACGACGGAGAGCATAAAGCTGCCGACACAGCTATTCGCTTACTCACGAAAACGCGTGATGGCCTCCAAAAACTTCTCGAACATGTCGAAGGTCATTCGAATAAGGCAAAAGCCAAGGCTGAAGCCGGCGCAAACAAAGCCATCTAAACCCGACAATTTATAGTTTCGCAAGTTTCGAGAAAAGCCGGCGACATTTAACGAATGTCTGCCGGTTTTTTCTTTCTCGAAGATTATTACGACGGAATATCTACGCTCGGTAGATCACCAAGCATTTGTTGGAGACGCCTACTTCCGGCAGCAGTCAACCGAGCAAGCGGCCGATTATTTTCGCAGAGCCACCGTACGACTTCTCGTACTCTGCGTAGCGCGAGGTCCAAATGATTCGATTTTTGTAACCGCAATCGCGTCGGCGGTCTTGTCCTGCCTCCGATCCCGACGGAGAGGCCATCAAGATCGGAGTGCCATTGGACTGAACTAATGTTGTTTATCTATAATTCTCATAGCGGAATTCGTTCGATTTGAGCGTCGGCGCGTCGCTGGAAATTTGGAAACGTTGGTCAAACCGCGCGCGTTGTGGCACTCGGATTTTCTAAAAGACGCTTGTGCATTAGAACAGCGAGAGCGCTTCACAAAGCACGCTCGCTTTCTCAATTGCAGATGGAATTGGCCGTCCATTTCCACCTGCAATTGTAAACGTGCGCTCACGGCCAGAATCCAAAGCCCTACTTTATCGATTTAGCTCGTGTTGCCGACGCGCTATCATTTCCGGGAGCGAGGGAGTTCATAAAATCTGAAAACCTTGAGAAGCCTCGGCACGCCTCTGCAGTTTCGTTCATCTCGATGTTTGTAAAGTTCACGCCAATTGCTTTGACATATTGATCGGCGATGTAGCGTGGGGCGTTCTGGAAAATGCCGTCATTCTGAAACTTAAGACCCTGTTGATTTAGCTTTATATTAACGCCGTAGGCTCGTAACTCCTGGCAAAAAAGACCCTTAGCCATGAAATCAACTTTCGCTTTATTTTTCTGAATGAATGTCGAAGGATTGGCTGAGCGTAATCCCGCGATCACGCTTGGACCAATCGCGTTTAGATCCGGATGACCTTTTAGAAAGGCATCAAAGTCATTTTCGTCCTTCAAATGTTGAAATTCATGAGCAAATGCCTGAGCGATCTGATCCGCCGGCAAATCTTTATTTAGAATAATTGTGTATGCCCCACTGTCTTTATCCTGCTCAAGCCCTCCTCCGTTATGACCCGCGTGGACTTTGATCTCTGTCTCGCTAAGAAGCTGAATAGAGACCGATGCAAAGCGACCGCCTGGTCGAATGGAATTTAGGGCGCTAAGGCCATCTGGATATTTGTTTAATATCGAGGCGGCCGAGGACGTTAAGAATGAATTGGTTTGTGCAGAAGCTAATGCCGCTATTAACAAAAATTGTATTATCATCGCAGAGTCCTTGGAAAGCGGTTAAATCTTAAACCGACTGGTTAGGTGGATACTTGAAATCAAAACGCAAAGCCAACTTTTGCTTCCGCGTACGGAAGCACTTTTGCCTGAGACTTATCTGCAGTTTGGGTTGCGTTCCCATTCGAATCTCGCTCGCTAACCGAATAGACCCTCAGTTCAGGACCTGCCCCGAACATCATTAAAAATCCGCTCATTCCAATCACGCGATACCCGAAGGCCGCATTTGATCGCATCCCGGCGATCAA
>JAYTHQ010000200.1:0-4405 GCA_043732445.1 Bdellovibrionales bacterium
ACCGCGATTTTTGACTGAATCGAATTGTAACCTTTGCCGCGCGGATCGCGCGAGGGATCAAGGAAAGTGTAGACGCGATCTTTTTGATAATCGTGAAGCGCGAAGAACCAGCCGCCGACGGCGGCAAAGATACCCAGCGCAGTGACCGCAATTAAAATCTGTCGTTTGATTCGCAAAAAGAAAAGAATCGAGATGCCGACGATCATCAGCATCATGGCCGTACCCAGATCGGGCTGTCCGGCGACAACTAAAAATGGAACGACGATTAAAATCAGCGGAAAAAACAGCTGTTTAATCCCGAGTCCATCGGGGAACGAGCGTTGCGACATCACCTTCGCGAGCAAAATGACGAGAGCGGGTTTCATCGACTCGGAGGGCTGATACGAGAAAAATCCGAAGTCGAGCCACCGCTGTGCGCCGAGCGCGACTTTTCCGACAAACATTACGGCGATCAGCGCGCCCAAGTTCAGCGCGTAAATGACGTAGCCCATGCGCATGAAAATATTGTAGTCGATTAAGGTCGTCGCAATGTAGATGACCCAACCGACAAAAAGCCAAAAGCACTGCGACCAAAACAATCGATCTGAACCACCGACTTCTGCGTGACCGTGTGTCGCGCTGAAAACATTGATCAAGCCGATGATATTCAGACCGATAATGACTATCGCTAGATTCCAATCGATCTTTTTTAAAAATGTACGCCCTTCAACTTGGCTGCCGATCATATCTTTTTGTTACCTTTAAAAGTGCTGACTCAATCAACGGCCGGTTCTGGATCAGGATCTGCTTCGGGCGCGGCGACTCGGATGACAGGCTTAGCGCCTTTTTTCTCGGGTTCGCGCGTGAGCCACTCGGGGTGATACTTTGCGACGTAACTTTGCACGATCTCTTTGGCGACGCGTGCGGCAGCCGCCCCGTGACAGGAATGTTCTGATAAAATTCCGAAAGCGATCTCAGGATTATCGGCAGGGGCGTAGCCGATAAACCAGCCGTGATGGCGTTGGTATTTCGGGCGAGAGGCACAGTTCGAATAAATATCATTGGCTGCAAACGACATGACTTGCGATGTGCCAGTTTTGCCAGCGATTTCAACGAAGCCCAGCTTCGATCCGCGGGCAGTGCCGCGTGCGCCATTGACGACTCGTCGCATGGCTTCACGAACCGTATCAAAGACTTCGCGGCGCACGTGAAATTCACCATTCGGATCACCTAAGTCTTTTACCAAATGCGGTTCGAATTCCTCGAGGACTTTGTTGTCGGGTGAGAGAAGTTTTTTTACTACGAACGGGCGAACCACTTTTCCGTAAGTGGCGATCGCGTTGTAGGCAACGGCCATTTGAAGTGGCGTTGTGAGGACAAAGCCCTGACCAATCGCCACCGAGAGATTTTCGCCGGGCTGCCATTCCTCGCCGATAGTTTGCTTTTTCCAGTCGGCGCTTGGCATTAAGCCCGTGCGCTCGCCCTGGAGTTCAATGCCGGTTTTTCTGCCAATGCCGAAGGCGTCGCAGTACTTGAACATTTTGTCGATACCGAGCGCGATGCCCATCTTGTAGAAAAAGACGTTTGATGATCGTTCGATCGCTTCGGAGATCGTGATATTTCCTTCGCCGCCTTTTTGGTGATCGTGATAGACGCGGTTACCAAATCGAAATGAGCCTGGTGCAGAAACAATCGTCGTTGGCGTGACGACGCCCTCGGAGAGTGCGGCTGTCGCCATCAGCGGTTTAAATGTGGAGCCCGGCGAGTTGTGATCCTGAATTACTTTATTTCGAAGCGGCCGATCGGGATCGTTGATCAACTTTGACCAGAGCTGCGCCGAGATGCCCGTTGAAAACTCATTCGGGTCATAAGACGGTCCGCTCACCCAGGCCAGAATCTCGCCGTTGGCTTTCATCATCACCAAGCCGCCGATGTGGTCGTTACCGACGAACGCTTTGTAAGCAGAGTCTTGAACGTCTTTGTCGATCGTTAAGATCACATTGTTGCCCGGTGTTGCCTGAACGATACCGGTCAAATTTCCAAGTAGGTTGGAATTTGAGCTATGGGCCTCGCGGCCGCGCGCATCGACCTGCTGAACCGAAATTCCATCTTTGCCCCGGAGCTGAAGATCGAGAATTTCTTCGATGCCGGCTTTACCAATGACGTCGCCTTGCTGAAGCTTTAATTTGTCGCCGTATTTTTCGTTTAGGATGGGCAGCTGGCGTTTTGAGATTTCACCAACGTAGCCAAACAGCTGCGCGCCGTCGGCCTTGAGCGGGTAGCTACGAAGAACGTTCTCTTTGATATCAAGACCTGAATAGTCGTTTTTAATAATCTCGAGATTGAAGATCTCATCGCGCGAGAGATTGTCTTTGAGTTTCACTGCGCGAAACGGGCCATTTAATTTACGAGAACGCTGCACGAGTTGCACGATCGTCTGGGTCGGCATGCTCAAGGCTTTGCCAACGGCCTCTGCGGTCGCCTCGAGCCCACTCACATATTGAGGTGAGATAGTGACTTCGAAGCCGGGCAAATTCTCGACGAGAATTTCGCCGTTTCGGTCGTAAATGATTCCGCGAGGCGCTGCGATCTTGGTTTCTTTAATCGAATTTTGCTCAGAGAAGGCACGAAGTTCGGCGCCGTTAATAATTTGAAGGTACCAAAGACGCATGAAAAACAGTGCGAATGTGAAGCCAATCAACGCGTACAGAATTTTGTACCGCGGGAGATACTCTTTCGCCTCTTGTTCGTTTGCAATAAACTGACTCATCAGCTGTGGCCCCTTAAACTTTCACCACGATTTCCGGTGCAAAGGTATCGCGATCGGTCACGCGATCGAACCACCGGAAAATCGGAAAAAGGACGGGAGCGGCTAGCGGAGTCAGGAGGGCCTCGATCAGCCAATCGATAACGGCCGGGCTCGTAATGGGTTCGCCAAAAATGTACGTCGCGATCCAATGATAAATTTGAAAAAACAGGGCGCCGAGGCCACAAACCATCAGCACGTAACTAGCGCTCATCCAGTAAATGCGCTTTTTGAAAACTTGGGTCGTCAGCGCGACAGCGAGGCAAGTCACCATCAAAACGCCCTCGGGCATCGCGGTCATCGAGGCAAGGACGAAGGCCGTTAGGTATGAGTAGATAATCACTTCTAGCGTTGATCGGTAAAGCGCAACGTAGATGAGACAAGGAATCCAAAGCGCGGGCGCTGGAAAGTAACCGAAGGTCTGAAACCAGAGTGACGTCTGCAATGTCGCGAGCATCAAAGTCGCAAACAAAAACAGAAAGACATTGGCCGCAAGCTTCAGTCTCTCTTTCATCTGGAGACTCCTCCGGGAGCTGCGCTCGTTGCGGTCGCGGGCGCGTGTGAGGCCGCTCCATCTGCAGCCGGAACAAGTGCGGTCGCCGGGGGTGCTGCCGCATTTGTTTTCGAGAGGAGTGGTGGGCCAAAATCGGTGTCGCCAAACCGTTCGTTGAAGTCTTCGTGACCAGCGCCCAAGACGACAAAGAGTTCTTCTAGGTTCGACGGGTTGACGACGGGTGCCACCTCAGCTTCTTGGCTGATGCCGTAATCAGTTTTGCGAACTGACGTCAGTCGACCAATCGGAAAGCCCTTAGGGAAATAGCCTTGAAGTCCGCTCGTCACGATGAGGTCGCCGGCGGCAACATCATCAGCGCGCTCGAGATAGCGCAGGCGACAACTCGATTGATTTTTGCCACTGATCAGGCCGCGTGCGCGGGTCCGCTGAACGATTCCGTCAATCGCTGACGAACGGTCTGTCAGGACAAGAACCTGCGCTGAATCCGCATCGGCTTTTAAAACGTAGCCAACGACGCCCTCGACGGTGATGACGCCCATCAACTTTTTCAAACCGTTCCGCGTGCCGCGGTTGATCCGAATCGCGTAATGATCGGGCGATAGATCGCGCGCGATGACTTTGGCGGCCAAAAGATTCATGTTTGTGCTGCGTTTGAAATCGAGAAGTTTAGTCAGACGCTCGTTTTCAAGCTTCAGCTCGGTGATCGCGCCGAGTTTGGCGCGCAGCTCTTCGTTTTCGTGAACCAGCTCGATATTCTGTTTTTTGATGCCCACCATTTTTAAGTACATCGATGTCGTGCCGCGCACGCCGCTCGTAAAACTGGCATAGCCACTCTGCACGATACTGACTGTGGCGCTGACGGGCGTTCGGTACCAGGGGTCGTCGCCCGGGCTCCGCTTCATGTTGATCGAGAGAAGCGGAAGCGCGATCACGATCAAAACGATCAGCGCTTTTCTGATGTCGAACGCGAAGAAATTCAAAGCCCCACACTCCTGGTTATCCCAAGCGGACGTGCCGCTCTCAAAACGGTAGCAAATCAGAAATTTGATTCCAACAAATCTCCTTGAATAATCCAATAAATATCGGATCTACTTAGCCGTTCACCT
>JAYTHQ010000201.1:0-4404 GCA_043732445.1 Bdellovibrionales bacterium
TTTGGCGGCAAGTCGCGAAGCTCGTTCGGCCCGCCGTCGAAGAACGAGCTGCCACGCTGTAAAAATAACGAGGGCCAACATAAATGAAAGCAGGACCGAATCCATAGTCGATTATCAGTGAGTTCGAGGGGTTGTGGGACTGATTAGTCATGCTGACCGTGCTTCCCGGTCCTAGGACTTGTCGAGCTCAACCGAAGTCACATGTCTTCAATGCATGGCGTTTTCAATGGTGACCTTGGCGCTTGAGGGTCTGGAGAATTTCATCAAGTTTAGCTAAGAAACGAGACCGCGCTCTCTTGTCCATCGGGGCGGGACCACCGCGCATGTCTCCCATATGCCGAAGATTTTGCATGAGTTCACGTCCCGCCACTGCCGAGCCGACATTGTCCTCGGTAAACTCTTCGCCTTTATGCCCGAGCACTCGTACCGACTTCTTAACGCACCGATCCGCGAGCAGAATATCTGTCGTGATAACGACGTCGCCGGGTCGAGCATTCTCGACGATCCAGTCGTCGGCCGCATCGAAGTCGCCGGGCACAACGACCATTTCTAAAAACGGGTTTGCCGGTAGCCGCAGAGACTGGTTCGCCACGAGCAAAACCTTGAGCCCGTAACGCTCGGCGACTTTAAATGTTTCTTCTTTAACGGGGCACGCGTCGGCGTCGATATAGATTTGAGTCACGACGGATGTTAGTCAGCTGTCGTTCAAGATGAAAACACATTTCACGATGAGACCCGAAAAATCGCCTCGCAGCGCAAAGGTCGTAATAAAGGTGAGATCACATTTCGAGGATCGGTCAGTTCCCTTCGTACGCGCTGGACGGTAGGATTTTTCGCCAACTCCGCACGATTCAAACGGTTTTCAATCGGGATGACGGCCGCACGAACGATGAGACCGCTTGCAAGGTAAAAGTGCAACGCTGACGTTGCAAAGACACTACCGCGAGTCGCGACCATGACCATCCAGACTTGCGCTATCGAGTTAGCTGCCATCGCGAGGTTACGGTGGCGGTCGAGCTTTTTGATCGCGGCCTCTCGGGCTTCGCCGGCCGGGAAATAATCATGGATTGAGGCTTCGCGCGCCCGAGCTAAGATGGCGATCGCTTGATCGAAAAAAGTCTGGCCCAGCCCGCCGTTCAACGCGCCCTCTAGCACATGGGGCAGCCGTTCGGCTGCAGGCAAAAATCCTGCTGTTGCCCACGTGCTACCAAAAACGAAGGCGAATTCTAAGCTGAGTGATTTCAAGATTTGATCCGTATAGAGACCGAACTTAATCGGCAAACTTTCTGCGCTCGCCTTCTTCTTTGAGTTCTTACCGAACGTCCGGAAGTGGCCGACGACGGTTTTCATCCACTTTGATTCATCGACGTGCCTTGAGAGAAAGCCGGGATTGACGATCAGATCTGAATACGCGTCGACAAACATCACCATCGCCGCCGACATGGCGCCTGTTTGCCAAGTGGCGCCGAGCATATTCCAGTAACCCATGACGTTGACCGGAAGTTTTGCCGCAAGCGAAACACCAACGAAAGTAGCGCCGCTTGCGCTGACAAAACGAACCGTCATCAAGGTGAGTTTGTGAGGATCTCGAACTGCGTCGGCGGCCGATTTGCCGATTTTAAAGCCGGCTGCCTTCGCTTTCCTGACGAGAGCAGTCAGCGTTTGTTTCGAGAGCGGAAATGAGGCGCGGCGATCTGGGTCGACCTTCGCGCGCAGGCGCTCAAGAACCGACTCGACTTCGGGCGAAAGTGGCGACTCTTCGCTTGTCGTTTCGATGAGTGAAACGTGATCGCTCGGGGTGCCCTTGATCAGCTGGTTCGTGATTTCGACAGCCCGCTCGACCTCGCCCGGACTGTCTAACTTTGCTTCAACGGTGACGGTTTGTGCTTCGGCAAGGGGAACCGTGCGACCAGTGTGACCCAAACCCGTCATCAGCGTTTGCCCGTAGGAGACGCTGACGGCGTTCGCCGGCGCTAACGCCAGGAGCGAGCTAATAACGACTATAAAAAGGTGTTTTACTGAGAGCTGCATCGAGAACTAGCGCTGCAGGCTTGATGCCGGAGTACGGACTTGCTGCCGAATCGAAAATATTTGTAGGATGCTGGATGCAACTTGAACTTTTTCGATCACTGTTTCCACGTTGGAATTTTTTCGATCAGATTTCGCAACAGCTGAAACTTGAGTTTAAGCCAGTGGGAATCGCGTCGTGGCAAGCTGCCGGATTTGAAGCCACGAGGGCACCATTTAGTCTATTAGTGAATCCCGCAGTGACTCTCTTGCACGCCGAACTCAATTTACTCGGCGACTTCGTTGCAGCTTTAAACACGATGATCGGACCTGATGGATTAGTGAGTTCTCAAGACGTCGAAAAATTGACATCTTTTCGAATGATCAGATCGTTGGTCTTTGCCCGACTAAAAGAGTTTGAGACGAACGCGACCGAATTTCAGTTCCGGATCAGTGCTGACAAAAAAAATGGTCGCGACATCGTCTTTGTGTCTGATATTTTGGTGGGTTGATTATGGGCTTTCACTTAGCTCGAGGCTTAATTGCACATTTGATTTCTTTCGCGCTGATTTTGCAGGCCCTAGAAATTTTTCGGATGCTGAAATTTCCAGAAGTTCTCGCGATCTGGAGTGAAACCTCGCTCGGTGATGAACTTGAATCATCATTCCCGTTTGGAGTAGGCCGATTTCTAAAAAGTGATCTCGCGTTCGGCCGATTGGCTGCCGCCCAGATCGGCCTCGCCAGTTTCGCGTTTTTATTTCCATCAGTTATGGCTTTTGTTTTTTTGCTGATCACGCATCTGCTCGTGTGCGCACGATTTCGCGGCTCTGTAAATGGCGGAAGCGATGCGATGACGGTTGTCGTCTTGACCGGCCTGATCGTCAGCTTTGCCACGAGCCGAGATTCAGCGGCTCAACTCGGCCTCATTTACATCTCGATTCATCTCTTGTTTTCGTATTTGAAATCTGGCGTTTCAAAACTACGGCGCCGCGAATGGCGTGACGGCGAGGCACTCCCGGCTTTTTTGGCCCAGAGTTTATTTGCCGATAGTCGCGTCTTCGCTGCTTGGCTAAAGACTCATCCGCGGATGTCTCTTGGTCTCTGTTGGTTGACGATCCTTTTTGAGCTGAGCGCTGTTTTGGCGGTATTTGCCCCGGTTTCGGTTGGCCTGATCTTGAGTGTCGTCGTCGTCTTTCACTTCACGATTTATCTCGCATTCGGGCTCAACCGTTTTTTCTGGGTCTGGCTTAGCGCGTGGCCAGCGGTCTTCTTTTTATCGCAGCGTCTGGTCGCCGCTTGAAAGCCGATTGTCATGCTGACCTTCGCGAGAAGTTCGGGTGATGATCCGTAGTCCTTCGAAATCAGTGCGTACGCCTTGTCTGGAGCGAACGCCGTTTTGCGGCGGAGCGCACGTGCTTGCCAGACCGGCGACGCGTCGTTTGTCGGAGTGCGGTCGTTCGGTGCGACAAGAGGCGCGGAGAATTTACGTCGGCAGCTGGTTGCGGTATCGATGATCGCGAACGGTTGAGTTGCGCTTCGCTTTTTTCGATCCAGGGTCGATAAGACGCGACCTTGGTATAAACAACTTTATGTGAGCAGTCATCGACAGCGGTAGTCGGATAGCTGCGATTTGTGATACCACCTAAGACCATTTTTTTGCCGCGTCGAAAATAGGCCGGTCCGCCTGAGTCGCCGTGGCAAGCGCCGTGACCATGTGATTGATCGAAAATCATTTCTGATTTTCCTTTACGCGCGCTGGCGACGTTGACCGATGTCTTTCTTAAAACTCCGGCGCCTTCATGCGTTCGGGCATTGGAAACACCGTAGCCAGCGAGAATCGCCGAATCACCTTTTTTAACCGAGTCAGTCGTATCTAGAGAGGCCGGACGATAGCCTGGCGGTAGGCCGCCACCAAATTTAACGACCGCAATATCGCCCTGATCCATTCCGTGCCCTTGCTTGATGGCCCAGGCCGGGTTTACGACCGAACCGATGACCGGACGCTGGGTCGAATCTGGTGATCGAACGTTGGGGCCAAAGATCATAACCGGAGCGTAGCTACTTCCTTGCAAGCAGTGCGCAGCCGTGACCGCCATATTTTTACCGATGACGCTTGCGGTGCAAAGTGCACCCCCAGGTCCGTTCGACGACGGCTCGTAAATAGCGGCGGTTGATCGTTGAATCGGATCGTGTCTCGTCACTTCTTCACCGCCAACGATGAGTGCTTGCGACTGACTCGCCAATAGAAGACAGGACAGGAAAATAAAATTCAGATTCATAAAGAACCCCTTTCGTTTTAAAGGAGGTCTCTGCAAATTCGGGCCAACGCCAGACCAATCTTTGAGCCGACGCTAGTCAATAGCCTGTCCGAATGTCGTCGATCTTCAATCGGTGAGT
>JAYTHQ010000202.1:0-4385 GCA_043732445.1 Bdellovibrionales bacterium
GCCCTTTTGTTTTGCCGTTTAATTGGGCAGAGATGAGGCGGTTTGGTGATTATTTGAGCAGTCATTAGGGCGTGAGTTCCTTGAGGAGCTTTTCGTAGATGCCGCCGAAGCCGCCGTTGCTCATGACCAAGATGACATCGCCGGGGTGGGCTTTTGCTTTTAGCGTACTGACGATGGCATCGACATCGGCGCAGAGATTTGCGTCGACGCCGCGAGCTTTCAAACCGCTAATGAGTTCGTCGGTCGAGAAGCGATCGTTTTCAGCGATTGACGATTGATTGAAGGCGGGCGGCATCAAGACCGCTTGCCCAACACCGAGCGCCTCTAAATAGTCTTTTTGAAAAACCGAGCGCCGAGACGTCGCGGAGCGCGCTTCGAAGACCGAAAACACCCGCGACTTTGGATAGCGCGCCTGCACGGTCTCAATCGTTTGCTTAACTGCCGTCGGGTGGTGCGCGAAATCTTCGATGATCGTGATGTCGTTGGGCCGACCAATGATTTCTTGGCGTCGCTTGACGCCCTCGAAGGTGTCGAGGGCTTGAGTGACCTTTGCCATGTCGAACCCGAGCGATTCGCAAAGTGTAAATGCGGCCACCGCATTTTTGACGTTGTAGTCACCAATCAGTGCCATCCGAATTCTTTGGGCTGGCTTTCCTGCGCGGTGAATATCGAATTCAGTTTTCATTCCTTCAGCGCGAATATTTTTTGCAACGTAATCGGCTTGGCCACCGCTTGAATTCTCGAGACCGAATGTCAGAACCTTGCGGCCACCCGACTTCAAGCGTACCGATTCCCGCGCGAGAAGATCGGCGATATTCTTATCGCCCGCGGCCGTTACGAGAGTTCCATTTTCGGGCAGGAGCTGCAAAAGCTTTTGAAACGCTTCTTTGACGTGATCGAGATCGCGGTAAATATCCGCATGATCAAATTCGACGCTCGTTAAGATCACCGACCGCGGTCGATAGTGAGTGAATTTCGGAACTTTATCAAAGAAAGCTGTGTCGTACTCGTCTCCTTCGATCACAAACCAGTCGCCTTTTGGTACTCGGTACGAGAGATCGAAATTTTTCGGGATACCGCCGATCATAAAACCCGGCTGAAGGCCCAACTGATCGGTGATCCAAGACATCATCGACGTAGTCGTCGTTTTTCCGTGAGTGCCTGAGACAACAATCGAATGTCGATCAGCAATCACGATCTGCCCCATCGCCTGCGGCAAACTTGTAAACGGAATATCGCTTGCGAGCAGCGCCTTAGCCTCATCATGCGTACGAGAAATCACGTTACCGACGATCACGAGATCGGGCTTGCCGTTCAAAGATAGATTCTCGGCCTTGTAACCTTCCATGATCGGAATACCGATTTTTTGAAGCTGAGTCGACATGGGCGGGTAAACGTTTTGATCGCTGCCCGTCACTTTGAAACCGCGGTCTTTCAGAAGCCCGGCCAGCGACGCCATCGCTGTTCCGCAAATCCCCATAAAGTGAATGTGCGCGCCGGTTTTAAGATCGATCGTTTGAACTGGTTTTCGCTCATTCATATTTGCGTTCAGGCTCGTCGTCGCGTTTATCATCGCACCATTGAAACACAGGTGAAACGCCGTCGAGAAGGAGAAAGACCCTTACTTTGCCGGCAAAGGGGGCTGGACCGGAGTCGAGGCGGGTGCCGCGGCCTGAGCCGAGAGCATCGTGTCGATCTGTTTGAGGAGCTCGGATTCATCGCCTTTCAATCCTCGAGGTTCGAACGTCGATGTCGCCAAGTTCTGCTTTTTAAATTGAGCTTCAAGATCTTCCACGTGGATGGCGCCGATCACGACGGCCGCTGTCGGCGAAGCGAACTTTGCCGTGCGCACAAAAGATTCATTTCGTTCATGCAGAATTTGGTTGAACTCAAGCAGCTTCGCACGCAGCTGATCATCGAGGTTCGCCAAAATATCGGTGTCAGAGGCCGCCTTCGGGAGCTTTAAGAGATCGCGCACACTCGCAAGATAGTCCGTTCGCTGACTGGGCTGATCTTTAAACTGTTCGATGCGAACTTTAAAACCAAGCAAACCTCGCATATCAGACAAGATGAGCTGATGAGTTTTAATGAGCTTAAGGCTATCGCCGCAAACCACGCGCGCTTTTGCCCCTACTTTAGCTTTGATTTTTAAGCCGACGTTGGTCACGACATGATCGAGCTCCTCGGCGGTTAGCTTCTCGAGATCTTCGAGACCCCAGCCGTTGAAGCGCGTTGCAAAACCTCGGTCGATTTCGCCTTCACAGCCCTCGACGACGACCGTCTGAACTTGCGATGATTCAACCCACTCTACTAACTGACGAAAAATGGCCTGCTGATTCTCGGCTTGGGGGAGCGAATCCGAAGAGTAAACTGTATTAGTTTGTGGCGAGAGATGCCATTGTGGCACGACGATCACTCGAGGTCCTTGGACAGCCGTGGGCGAATCATAAACCCAGCCGTACTGATCATTGGCCTTCAGCGGCGCTCGGGTGGGCGCGTGCGCGCAAGCCGCAAGTGGAAGGAGCAGACCGAAACCGATCACTGCTTTGAGGGCGCCTAAAACCGAGAGCTTCATGACTCTACCCCATCACTCCCCGGGCCCAAGGGCAATCGTATGATGCCTTTGAGCGCAGATTTTGCGAAAAATATCGCCTGTCGCAGACCGCCCCAAGCATTAGGGACGGGCTTAGATTGGCGCGCCGATTGAAGTGAGTCAGCCTATGGATCAGCCCCTTGTAAAGCTCGCACTCCTCGCCGTCCTCACGCTGGCACTCGGATGCCAGCGAACATTAACGTCTCAGGTCCTCAACCAGAAAATAGGGTCGGCGGCGATCGTTGGCGGCCGCCCCGTCCAAGTCGGTTCTTACTTTTCAAATAAAGTCGTCTTGATAAAGATCATGCAGGTCGTGGTCACGCAAGAAGGCGACGTCACTTACACAAAGAGCAGCGGGGCACGCTGCACGGGTACTTTTATTGATCGGCAAACAGTCTTGACGGCTGCGCATTGTTTGAAGGGATTTGAATTTAACTCGATCACCGTATCGATCGAAACCGATGACTCGCACGTTTTTTTTGTAAGCCCCGCAAAACATTTCGTCGCGAACACGCTCTACCACGGCGGCCTGAACGACATCGACAACGACATTGCACTGATTAAATCGGACGTTGTCCTTCCTGACGAATTTTCGCCGGTTGAATTGGCAACCAAAAGTCCGCCGCCTCAAACTGCGGTCGGTGCGGTGGGCTTCGGCATCGATACCTATTCTGACGACCGCTCGACTCAATTGAGCGTGCCTCCGGCGTTGCGTTTCGTGAGTCTGAAAACGAGCTCAAGCAACGCCTTAAATGCCAACTCAGCCAAAACAATCAGCGCCGATGCGGGACCGGCCGCAGGTATGAGCTTTGGCGATTCCGGCGGTCCTTTATTTGTTTATGAAGAGGGCGTACTAAAGCAATTGGGTGTCGCCAGCAACCTCGTGTGCCATGACGTCGACAAGAGCGTCTTTGCCGACGCCTACGTTCTGATTCCCGCCAGCATGACCTGGATCAATCAAGCGAAAACCGAACTCCAGAATCAAAAATAGCTCTTTAGATACCTTCGCTGATCCAGGTGTGGATCAGTGGCCGAAGCTTTTGAAAACCGGTGTTGTCGCGTGTTGGATGAACGCGGTTTGAGAGAATCGTCACGAGTAAATCTTTGTCAGGATCGTACCACAGCGATGTCCCCGTAAAGCCGGTGTGGCCGACTGATTTTAACGAGAACAACGGACCAGCGGTTGAACCCGCTTTCGAAGGCATCACAAAGCCCAGCGCCCAGTCTCCGCGCGTGCGCGGAATCGAACGCTGAGTAAATCGCGCAGTGGTCTTGCTCGAAGGAAAAATAATTGAGCCTTTGCCACGCATCGAGGCTCGCAACAAAAGTCCGTAGCCGCTCACATCTGCGATTCGGCCAAAGAGCCCGGCATGAGGCGCGACGCCTCGAAGCGCCCAGGTGTTCTCGTCGTGAACTTCGCCTTGAAGCGTCTTGCCACGCCACTTATCTTTTTCGGTCGGCGCGTAGGAGGAGCGTGCGTATTTCGGTTTGTTGTTGCGGTTAAAGTCGAGGCCCTCAAGCTCAAGTCGATCGCGCAAATCTGCCCAGGCGGTATAAAGTGTTGTGCCCGTGATCGATTCAAGCGCGATCCCAAGAAGAAAGTAATCGAGATCTGAGTAAACCGATTTTTCGATCGGCCACTCCGAAGGCGAAGTCTCGAGATCTGCCAAAACTTTTCGCTTCAAAAGAGATTGAAACACGTCCCAGGCATCTTCGGGCGATTTCAGTTTGGCGGTTCTTGGCGCGAGAGTTTTAAAAAAGGGGTACCACCACGTCAGGCCAGCCGAGTGAG
>JAYTHQ010000203.1:0-13619 GCA_043732445.1 Bdellovibrionales bacterium
TTGTCACTCCGAGTTTAAAACTTACCAAAGCCTGATGGACGACGTCGTCGCCGGCGATGCGCTGTCGAGCAACCTCTACACGAACCTGCAAAACGTCGGCGGCAATATGCCCAAAGGGACATCGATCATGATCCCCGATGCAGATGCGGCTTTGATTCGCGACTGGATCGATTCTGGCGCCCCAGAGTTTTTGAGCGCACCCGTCGGAGCGCCGACAGCTCCAATTGCGACACCGACGCCAAATCCGGTTCGGCCGCCGGGGCCAGTTTACTTCGACGAAGTGAAAACGAAAGTTTTTGATGCGAAATGCTCGCACTGTCACGGAGCAGGTTCCGACAACGGTGACTTCACGACTTACGCGACGGTCATGGGTTTTGTGAAACCAGGCGATTTCTTGAAAAGCAAAGTTGTGAGCGAACTACAGAATTTTGGCGGCGAGATGCCAAAAGGTGGAACCCCCTTGAGTCCTGACGAATTGGCTCTTTTGAAAACTTGGATTGAGACCGGCTCCCTGGAGTCGGCTCAAACGCCTGTTCCGACGCCGGTCCCGACGCCGGCCGCAACCCCCTCGTCGGGCGTGCCCACATTCGCCGATATTCAGGGACGCATTCTTTTACCTAAGTGTGTGATGTGTCACAGCGACAAGCAAATGGTCTCGAATTTCTCGCTTGAACACTACGATGCCGTCGTCGCGAACGCACGACTGATCGATTTAAAGTCGCCCGACGCGAGCGGCATCTACGCGTCTGTCGTCGACGACTTCATGCCGTACAAAGCTGCTGTCGCCAAAGGGACGGTTCAGGTCCTGACAAGCGCTGAAAAAGCCTTACTCAAAACATGGGTCGAAGCGGGCGCGCCCGAATAGTCGACGCCCCGCCTGAAACTTGCAGCGAACGATAAATTGCGAGAGCGTTTGCTACAAGATTTGAGGCCAATCACCCCGCATAATGAACGTATCGATGGATCGACCGCGAATGGATCAGCACGATGTTCTTGCAGCGACATCTGAGAGGTCGCGTTCAACAAACGTATATTATTTAAGTTTGGTCATGACTGTCGTTGAGACACGCCGAGTTCCTTGACGCTTGACGGCTGTTAGGGAAGTTTGGAGCCAGGAGAATTTATGAAATCAAAGACTTTAAATGCATGTGTTCTTTTAGTTGTTCTAGGTCTCTCGGCGGGCGTGAGTGTTGCGGCGATGGCCGATGATAGTAAACCAGTTGCCGAAGTTAAAGAAGCTGGCCACGACATGAAAAAATCGGCAAAAAAAGCCGGCCGCGATATCAAAGATGCGACTTGCGAAATGGTCAACGGCAAGATGGACTGTGCTGCTAAAAAAGCCGTTCACAAAGTGAAAGACGCAACCGGTAACTGATCCGCGAATGAACCTCAAGGTCGGGCCTCTCGCGCTTGAGTGGCCCAAGCTGGCCACTCGGCATGCGGAATTTGCGGAATTGACTTTCAGTCGGCGCGCAGCTCACATTCGAGCCGCATGAAGCCGCCGCCAAAATTGCGCATCTTAATCTCCGAAACGTTCGATCCGTGGTTTAACATCGCCACTGAAGAATGGATCTTTCGCGAGATGGACCCCAGTGTCCAGACGCTGTTTCTCTGGCGCAATTCTCAAACCGTCGTGATCGGTCGCAACCAGAATCCCTGGACTGAATGTAATCTCAAAAAAATGGAAGATGACGGCGTGAAACTCGCCCGTCGAACCAGCGGCGGCGGCGCAGTATATCATGATCTTGGAAATACGTGTTTCACGTTTCTTTCGCCGCGTGATGGCTACGACCGATCAACGAATTCAGCGATCATTTTAAATGCCTTAAAAAAATTCGGTATCGGCGCCGAAGCGTCAGGGCGAAATGACCTTGTTGTTCAAGACCCCGACGGACCAAAAAAATTCAGCGGTAGCGCCTTTCGTGAAACGAGAGACCGCGCTTTTCATCACGGCACCGTCTTGATGTCGGCCGACCTTTCAAAGCTAGCGCAATATTTAACTCCGCATCCTAAGAAAATGGCCTCGAAAGGTCGTACGTCGGTTCGTGCTCGTGTCATCAATCTCGGTGAACTCAATCCGGATATTCGGCATGAGACTCTGGTGCCGGCCGTCGTCGATGCTTTTTGCGACGCCTACGGCGTGCGAGTTGAACCAGAAATTTTGAATTCCGAAAATCTCGAAAGGGCGCCGGGACTTTTGCAAAAGTTCGAAGATTTTTCGTCGTGGGAGTGGCGCTTCGGGCACGCGCCGCACTTTCAACATCAGCTCAACGACTATTTGAGTTGGGGATTCGTCGATGTCTTTCTAGACGCCGAGCAAGGACGAATCGCGCGCGTCGAGCTTTACTCTGATTCGCTGTTTCCAAGCCTGATCGAAGTGCTTCAAACTTCGCTCAAAGGGGTGGCCTATTCAAAAGCCGGCGTTACCGAAGCCGTAGCCCAAGCTGCCGCAAAATTGCCAGAGCACTTGAGCAAAATAAAAGAATTCGAAACGTGGCTCAGCTCGCAAATCGAAGTTTGACCGAGCCTTTCGCCTGCGGCGAAAGTTAACGTATCCGAGGGAGCAAATCCTGCGACCGAGCCTTTCGCCTGCGGCGAAAGTTAACGCTATAGAAGGGCGGCGACGGCGGCAAATTCGCGGTCGTTGAGGCGTGCTTGCGCCCAATCTAAAACTCGACGAACGCGAGGCACTAGCAGCTTTGAAGCCTCGTTATAAGTGACCCAGCGAAATTCGTCGTGCTCACGCCGACCCGAAACTGGGTTTTCGGTGATCAAGATTTTCTCAGAGGCTACTTCTGCCAAATAATAGCGCGCTACTTTTCCGTACGAGTAGCGCTCGGTTTCAATAAACTCTTTGCCCCACTTAAACTTGGGATTCGCTAAGCCCGACTCTTCAAGGAGTTCGCGCTGGGCTGCCATCAGAGGATCTTCGCCGCTCTCGACAATACCTTTTGGAAAATCCCAATATCGGTAGGCGCGCAACAGTAAGAAAAGGTTTTGGTCCTTCAAAACAGGCACGATCCCGGCCGAGAGTGCCGGGGTTCGGTTGGGGGTGGTTTTTTCAGGATCGCGCGTGGAAGCCATCGCCTATAGCCTAGATCAACGGCGGCTGAGTTTCGAGAGAAGTCTCAACATTTCTACGTAGATCCACACCACGGTCACAAGAAGGCTGAAGCCGCAGTACCATTCCATGTACTTCGGCGCCCCCGCTGCGGTTTGACGCTCGAAGAGATCGAAATCGAGGATCAAATTTAATGACGCAACCCCTGCCACGATGACCGAAAAGGCGATTCCAACCGGCTTTGCCTGGTGAATCATCGCCATGTTTGTTCCAAACATCATCATCACAAGATCGACGACGTAAACCACAGCGATGCCAAGCGTTGCGAAGACGATCGCTTTGGTGAAAAGCGGGGTCGCTCGAAGCCAGCCCATCCTGTAGGAAAAGAGCATCAGCGCCATAATTCCAAATGTCAGAGTCATCGCGTTGGCAGCCACTCCGGGAAGCGAATTCTCAGCGAAGACAGAGATCGTCCCTAGGAAAAGTCCGTCGAGGGCCGCATAAATCGGCGCGCCGATCGCTGCTTTTTGAGGTTTGTAGATCACGAAAAGCGAAGTGATCAGACCAAGAATGGCGCCGGCGCCGCCGATCACCATGTTCTCGAGATTCCAGCCAATCGCTGCAAAGACCATTAAGATTAAAAACAACAGACCTGACTTATTGATGGCTCCCGAAAGCGTCATCGGGCTCGTATCTTCACCGACAAATGCGAACGTATTTTTGCGAAATGCGGGATTGTTAGATTCCACGTGGAGTCACTCCTGTGCAAAGAAGCGTTTAAATATCTGAAACTGTTGGCTTAAGCTTACCACAACCGACCGATTTAAAGAGCTTTCTTGCCATTTTTGGGCTCCGTGCTAGACGGGGAAGCGGCTTTAATTCGCTTTGAGACCGGAATTCCTTCTGATCTTTGAGCGAGCCCTTGCCCGCCGGCCTCAGACAAGGCCGGCTTCCAGAATCCGCTTAACTTGAGTTATGGTCACACCCGTTAGAGGAGTGACCGATGAAAAATACGCGTCCCGCAAAAGATTTGGATCAAAAAACCGTCGTGATCGTGGGCGGCGGCTTTGCCGGGCTCAACGCGGCGAAGGCCTTGGGCTATAAACAAGATGTGTTTGTCATTCTCGTCGATCAACGAAACCATCATTTGTTTCAGCCGCTGCTTTATCAAGTCGCGACGGCCGGCTTAAACCCGGGCGACATTGCCGTTCCAATACGCGCGCAGTTCGCCGATGTTCCGAACGTCGAAGTTCACTGGAACACGATCAATTCAGTGGATTTGACGGCGCGAGTGATTGCTGGTTCTGAAGTCGACGGTTCGCCTTTGGAAATTCGCTACGATTATTTAATTTTAGCGTGCGGCGCCCAGCATAGTTATTTCGGGCATCCGGAATGGGAGCCGTTTGCGCCCGGTCTAAAGACCCTTGAGCAAGCGACCGAAATCCGCCGCCGTATTTTGACAGCATTCGAAGAAGCCGAAAATGAAACCGATCCAGTTCAACAGGCCGCCATGCTGAATTTCGTGGTCGTCGGCGGCGGCGCAACGGGCGTCGAGCTCGCCGGCGCGATTGCCGATATCAGCCGAACGGTTTTGGTTAACGACTTTAAGCGGATCGAACCTGAAAGCGCGAAAATTATTTTGGTCGAAGCAGGTCCAAGATTGCTCGCGGCCTTTGATCCCTCTTTATCTGCGCGAACAAAATCCGATCTTGAAGATTTAGGTGTCGAGGTTCGCTTGAACGGACGAGTCTCGAAGATCGATGCAGCCGGGGTCACCATCGGCGACGATTTTATTCCAGCGCTATCGGTTTTTTGGGGCGCGGGTGTGGCGGCTCGGAAGTTAGCGTTTGCGCCGGCGGCAGACGTCGAGCTTGACAGCGCCGGACGAGTGGTTGTCGCGGGCGATCTTTCACTCGCAAAACATCCCGAAGTTTTCGTGATCGGGGATATGGCGGCGGTGGCCTGGAAAGACGGGCAGATCGTACCGGGCTTAGCCCCGGCGGCGATTCAAGAGGGAAGACACGTCGCGGCCGTGATATTGGCCAGCCTTCATTCACGCGACAGAAAAGCGTTTCGCTATGTCGACAAAGGCATGATGGCGACAATCGGCAAGCACCGCGCCGTCATGCAAGCAGGTCGTTTGAAAATGGGTGGATACGTCGCTTGGCTCGCCTGGCTTTTTGTTCATATTTTTTATTTAATCGGTTTCCGAAACCGCGTGGCCGTCATGGCGCAGTGGGTTTGGAATTATGTGTTCTCAAAACGCGGCGCACGCCTCATTACGGATCGCGACTGGAAACTCAAATCGTAAACTTAAGATCAGAAGAGGGAGTTTTACGCACGCCTCTCGCGATCATCGGGACGGGCTTTAGCGGGCTCGGTCTAGCGATTCGATTAAAGCTTTCTGGACAAGATGAGTTTGTCGTCCTGGAGCGCGCGCACGAAGTCGGCGGCACGTGGCGCGATAATGTCTATCCTGGTTGCGCGTGCGATATTCAGTCTCATCTTTATTCGTTTTCTTTTGCGCAAAACCCTTCCTGGTCGCGCGCGTATTCTCCGCAGCCCGAGATTCTTCGCTATCTCATCACATGTGCCGACACCTACGGCGTTCGCTCTCACGTGAGGTTCGGCTGTGAAGTTTCGAGTTTAAGCTGGGACGAAGCCGCGCGGGCTTGGCGAATCACGACGTCGACTGGTGACGTACTCGCGCAGTCGGTTGTGCTCGGAACGGGGCCGTTGAGCGAGCCGTCAATACCGGCCATCGACGGACTCGCAAAATTTCGCGGTGACGTGTTTCATTCGGCCGAATGGAACATCGATTTTAATCCTGAAGGAAAGCGCATTGCCGTCGTCGGCACTGGCGCTTCGGCGGTTCAGTTCATTCCCCATTTGCAAAAGCAGGCAACTCAGTTAGTTTTGTTTCAGCGAACGCCAGCGTGGGTCGTGCCGCACCCGAATCGATACTTGAGTTCGTTTGAAACTTCGCTTTATCGGCGCTTTCCCATTGTGCAGCGTGCCCTTCGCTGGATTATCTTTTGGGCACGAGAAGTGTTTTCGGGCGCGTTTCGTCATCCTTGGATCATGCGGCGACTTGAAGTTTTGCTTCGGCGTCAGCTAAAAAATCGTGTTCAGGATCCAGGCTTGCGAGAAAAGCTCACCCCGAATTACACTCTCGGTTGTAAGCGCATTTTGCTGTCTGACGATTATTGGCAAGCGCTCGCGTCGAGCAACGTCGATGTTGTGACAGCAGGTCTTCGGGAGGCTCGCGAAACGACGGTTGTTGCCGATGACGGCAGCGTTTTCGAAGTCGACGCGCTGATTTTTGCAACGGGTTTTCGGGTGACCGATTCGCCGTTTTACCAAAGAATTTTTGGGCGAGGTCAGCAAACTCTCGCTGACGTGTGGCAAGGGAGCCCGAGAGCTTATCTCGGCTCATCGGTGCACGGTTTTCCGAATCTCTTTTTCTTGCTTGGACCAAACACGGGCCTTGGGCACTCCTCGGTTGTTTTGATGATCGAGGCGCAGATTGATCATGTGATGAAAGTGCTGGCTCAGATTCGCGAACAAGCCGGCGCGGTCTTTGAGGTAAAACAAGAAGCGCAAGATCGATTTGTTCAACAGGTCGACCGCGACTTGCAAACGACGGTCTGGAATTCAGGCGGTTGCAAGAGTTGGTATCTTGACCGCACTGGGCGAAACTCGACAATTTGGCCGAAGTCCGTTGTCAGTTTTCAAAAACTGTTGAAGGCTGAGGGCGTCGATGGTTATCAGGCGGCCCCTCAGGAGGCTTTGAAATGAAAGTTGCGCTCATCACCGGAGCCGCGCGCGGTATCGGCGAAGGCCTTGCTCGCGAACTTGCCGCACGAGGTTACCAAGTTTCGCTCGTGGGCCTCGAGATCGAGCGGTTGCGCGCACTCGCAAACGAGCTGAACCAACAGAGCGACGACCGAGCGATGGCGTTTGCAGCTGATGTCACGGACTCGGGCGCGCTTGATCTCGCGGTGACTGCGACGGTCGAAAAATTTGGCCGCATGAATGTCGTCATCGCCAACGCGGGCATCGCGAATAGCGGAAGTTTTGAATCAACTCACGTCGAAGATCTCGCGCGGGTCATCGACGTCAATTTGATCGGCGCAGTTCGAACGGCGAAGGCGTGTCATCAAGCTCTTTTGGACACTCGCGGCTATCTTCTTTTCATATCATCGGCCTCTGCATTCCCGGCTTTGCCAGGAATGACCGCGTACGGTGCCTCCAAAGCGGGGGTCGATCATTTCGCTAATAATTTGCGTCTTGAGATTCGGTCTTCGGGAGTTGAAGTCGGCGTGGCCTATCCCTCTTGGATCGACACGGATCTCGTGCGCGATCAACAAGAAGAATTGCCTTATTTTAGAAAAGTCTTGTCGGCTGAACCGTTTTTTTTCGGAAAAGTAACGTCTCTTGAAGACTGTGTTGCCGCCTTGGTTCAGGGCGTCGAAATGCGTTCACGGCGAATCTACATTCCCGAATTCGTTAGCTTCATGCATGCGTTTCGGTCGCTGACCGTGAGTCAGTTTTGGGACTGCGCAATCGGTTTACTCTCTAATCGTCTGTTGCCGCAAATGAAAGCTGAAGCGCGTGGGCTTGGGCGTTCGTTTGGCAAAACCAGCGTGGAGACAACCAAGACGTGATGAGTAGTTGGCGCCGAATTTTTTTTTTAGTCGCGGTCGTCGCGTTCGTCGGGAGTGCACTCGTTGATAGCGCACGCGCCGAAACCGGCACAGCGCGAGTCTCTGTCCGCGATCTGCAGTTCTTCGTTCAGCAAATTCCGCCAGTGCAGTCGAACGAAGCAAGTTTTACGGCCGAGTACGACAAGCGTTTTGATGTCTCAAAAAAATTGAGTCTTCAGTTTCATCCTTACGCCTACGGGTCTTCGCTAGAAGAGACGCGCGAGCATCAGGTGCAGTTTGATCCGCGCGGCATGTATCTCGATTACGAAGCGAAGGTAGGCTGGTTAAAGGCTGGCTATCTCACGATGAAGTGGGAAGGGACCGACGGTTTGAACCCGATGGATATTGCATCGATGAAGGATTGGAGCGATCCACTGCTGACGGAATCGCGAGCGTCGGCAGCGGTAGCGGTCGGTCGGTCGGGCGAGAGCTACGATTTTGAATTTGCGTACATTCCGCAACAGACAATGTGGCTGTTGCCGGGCGTGAAGAGCCCGTGGCTACCGCGGCGATTCGCTTTTCCATTGCGAACAAGTGCGTTTGAACTTCGTCTCCCGAGCCGGGTTGATTATCGATACGCCCCGCGTGTCGACTTGAATGATCCGGCATCAAATAACATCGCGACTCGGCTTCAGCTACGTGGGGAGTTGGGTGATATCGCGCTAGCGTATTACGACGGCCTTGCCGATTCACCTGCGCTCGAGCCCGTGCTAGATGTCGCGCCAATTTCCGGTCAGCCGATTAATGTTTTTCAACTCCTGTCGCCGGCGCAGATTACGCCGATCGCTTACCGCGTTCGCACGGTGGCGGGCTTCGCATCGCGCGCCTTCGGCGCATGGATTGTGCGTGGGTCAACTCGCTACGATCAGCCGTTTGGCCCAAATGATAATCGCATGCCCGAGTGGTCGCAATATTCGGTCGTCGGAGTTGAACGCAGTTTCGACCTGATGGAAAATACCGTGACCGTGTTGCTCGAAGGAGCGTTTGTTCGCGCACCCGAAAGTAACAGTCTGTTTTCAATTCGCGACGTTTTCAATCACGCGGTCTTGTTTGGACTTCGTTCGCCGATCGGTGACAAAATCACGACGATGATTTCTGGTTTTAGGTCGACGCGTGATACGTCTTACTACGTGAAAGCCGAAATTGGATATCGCTGGAGCGATCACTGGCGAACCGATATCACCACCGAGCTTCTCGACGGGCCATCGAATTCTTTGCTCGGTGTTTTTGGCGAAAACAAGCGAGCCTTCGTTACTCTCGGCATCGTGTATTAGATATTTTGAGCGATGACATGTCTTTCGACCCAAAGTTGCCCGAAGGAATCTCGCGACGCTTTGTCGTAACGCTCGTTCAGCCAGCCGCGAAATGCAGAGGTCAACCAGCTATTTCGCAGGCGCGAAGTTCAGACTGAAGGTCGAATTGTTCGCCCATGACAACGAGTCTGCGCGGTATTTTCCTGCGAGATCGAGATCAATATCGGGGAATTGCATCGAGCCAGAGAGCTCTGGACGCGCGCCTGTCAGCGCCTTCGCGACAAGATCATCTGGCAAATTTCTGGACTCTTTATTGTAGCGCTTCGTGTAGGCAGCGCCGTACTGGCTTTTTATGACGAGCGAATTGACGGTTGTTCCGTAGCTCAACCTTCCGGAATTCACAGAGAGTGCAACCGAAAGATCCGACGTGCCTTTCGTGTTGACCCAGCTCCACCACTGCGAATCACGGTAAGACTGAATCACGGAACGAACGGGAATCGTCGATGAAAGTGCGCTGCCGCCCGAGTGCGTGAGCGAAAGTTGACGGGGGTTGAAGAGCGCTAAATAAAAGGGGGCGTCTGATGAGTAATTTAAAAGATCGGCCCACACAAAAATCTGCGCGAGGCGGTTGGACATTAAACTGTGAAACGCATCGACGGTCTGTAGATTGAAACGATAGTAAGCGGGCTGTGCGCGAAGCTTCGCGCCCACGATAAATTCAATCACGCTCATGTCGCCAATCAAAGCAGGCTCGGTCTTCGAGAGCGAAGATAAAACTGAGATCGGTGGCAGTGGAGCGGGTGGTAGCGAAATGGATTTGCTGTCGGTCTTTAAAGTTAAATCACCGACGACCCCGGTTGCGACTGGTGCCAGAACGCCAACGTTTATGCTGATCGCTTCTGAGCCGGCGGCAGCCGCAAATGGAGCGCGAATTTTAGCGAGGACCGAATCAATTTCGACTGCCAAATGATCGGCAATGTACATTTTGACGTACGGCTTAAAATCAGAAGGATCACGTAAGTAGCTTGCGATTCCGTCATGAACAAGTGCATCGAGGCCCGAAGGTCCAGTGCACGTGAAGTCGTTAAAGGTCCAGGACCCCGGCGCCCAACCAAGGTCGAGCGTAGCCAAAGACGCGCTAGGTGACCCACCAGCCCAATTGATCTCGAAGACTCCAAGTGCCGTCGCTTTTGGTTGGTGAAGCGTTATGGGCCCGCACGCTGCGTTTAAATGCACCCGAACTTGAACGCCGCCAATATCGCGCACGATCACTTGATCGACAGTTAATTGCTCTAAGACGATGCGAATCTCTGCGGACTTAATCGACACATTGGCAGAACTTGCGGCGATGACCGCTTGATCGACGTCAGCGGCTGCCTGAACTGTTCCAGACGTGAGGTTCCAGTTGATCGTTTCTCCTTGGAACGAAACAGGAATCAATCGACTTCCAATTGGTGTCGACGTTTCCGAACCGTCAGAACTGTGAAGATTTGCGATCGCTCTGAGCCGCTCTGAGAGCAGGTTCCAAGGTACGTGTAGCTGGGCCTTGACCTGTTCAGATTGGGCCAGTGCCTCGTTTTTCCCCGGGCAAAGGACCATAAAGAGCACCAAAAAAAGAACCGAGTTTACGTGGATAGTGTTCTTTGATTTCATAACTTCACCTCTAGAGAAAAAATCGGACTTTATTCTGCTCACAGATCTGATCGGAATGCAGGGCCAAAAAGTCTAGGCACGAACGATGCAGTAACATCTTCATGTCTGATCTAGTGGGGAACCTGAGGTGTCGTGAGGATCTACATATGAAGCGTGTAATTAAATGTCACAATCATGTCAAAATCCTTAGCGCAATCAGCACGGCTCTTATTTTAGCGTTCGTCATCTTCTGCGGCCTTCAGGTTTCGAAACTGAGCACGCGGTATTCGATCAAGCAATTCTACCCTAAGAATCACCCGACAATCGAGCTCGAAGCCGAGTTCCAAAAACGCTTTCAACTCCATAACACGCCAGCATTCTTGGCCGTCTTGCACCTAACCAACTCGGACTGGCTTGAGCAAGCGAATCTTTCTAAACTTAAGGTTTTAACTGACGAACTGACGACTACCGAAAACGTCGTAACCGCGACTTCTCTTGGAAATGTTGAAATCGCAGTCAACCGAGGTCCAGAACTTCGTGTCGGCACGCTCATGGAAAGTGTGCCCGCGAAGGACTGGAAATCGACATTAAACGATTTTCCACTTCTAAAACCGCAGCTCATTTCAGCTGATCTGAAATCTGCCATGATCTTGATCGAACCGAAAAGTCCTAGCACCGAAGCTTTAGGACGGCTGCGCTCAGCTATTGAGGGAAAGCTGAAATCGCTGCCGCCAGGCATGACAAGCTCTGTGTCCGGAATTCCCGCGATGCAGATTCAGCTCGCGGAAAAATTGCAAAAAGAAGTCGGCGACTTTTTCGCCCTAAGCCTGGTTGTTTTCGTGCTCATGTTCGCCGCATTTTATCGCGGTCTGAGCCCCGTCGCATTTGCGGCCGCAGGGCTCGTCGCGTGCAACACGGTTGTTCTTGGCCTTCTTGCGCGTGCCGGAGTTCCGTTTACGGTCTTGCTCTCGACGTTGCCGGTGATCGTCAGTATCGCATTCATGTCGATTACCGTGCATACGCTTTATCTCTGGGCCGATCGGTTGGAAGAAGCTGGCGAACGAGCGCTCGACCCACTTGAGCGCTGGAGGCTCTCGCACAAAACATTGCGCGAGATTTTCTTAGCAAATCTTCTCGGCAGTGCGACAACGGCGATTGGTTTTGCGATGCTCGCGACAGCGGCGATTCCGGCAATCAGAAATTTCGCAATTACGGTTGCGGCGAGCGTCTTCGTCGCCTTCTTTGTTTCGCAGCTTCTTTTATTCGTGGGCTTGGCTTGGGTTCGCCCTGTTCAGCGTTCGTGGTTGAGGTCGCGGGCCTGGTGGACGTTGTCAATCACTCGTCGTGCCGTGCCAATTATCGCGAGCGTAATCGTGGTTGCGGTCTTGATGAGTGCGGCGGCCTCGCAATTGAATTTCTCTGCGCCACTTTACGATGATTTGCCAAAAGCCGACGGCGTTCGCCAAGCCATGATGCAAATCGATGAGCAATTTGGCGGAACAGTTTCTCTCGATTACGTTCTCGAGTCAAAAGCCGCAAAGACGTGGGGAAACCCTGAACCGTTGAAGAACTTGCGTGCGGCGATTAAAGAATCGCGCAAAGTCGACGGCGTGGGAAGCGTCCTTGGCGTGACCGACTTTTTCACCGGCGAAATTCCGGCCACTCAGGCAGGTGTTGCCGAAGACTATTTCCTATATACTTTGTCGCCCGCCAATCCGCTAAAGGCATTTGTTGATAACGAGCAAAAGAGTGCACGAGTTGCTATTCGTTTGCGCGATCTCTCCTCAGAAAAAGTTGATCTCGTACGCGCAGAGCTGCGCGGAATCTTTGCCAAGCATTTGCCAGAGATGAGTCTTTCGGAAGCGGGCGTTGCCGTGGCTGCGCACACCGTAAATCGCGAGCTGGCGCGCGAGCTCGTGTTTGGATTTTGGCAATCACTCGTGGTTATTGGTTTGCTGTTGGTGTTCGTCTTCCGTTCGTTCCGCTGGGCGCTGATGGCGTGCCTGCCGAATCTTGTGCCACCTGCAATTCTCGCTGGCGCACTCGCGATTACGCAAACGCCCGTGAAGCCATCGGTAGCTTTAATTTTTTCAATCGCGCTGGGCCTTGCGTTTAACAATACGGTTTATTTGCTGACGCGACTTCGCCGGCTCCAAAGCGAAAAGAATCTTTCGTTTCTGCCGCTCCGCCGAACACTTTTAGAAGAAGGCAATCCCTGCCTTTCGGAAAGTGTGCTCATGTTTGCGGGGTTTCTGATCTTTACCGCATCGGATTTCCAACTGAACCAAACGTTGGGAGCGTACATGGTGCTGTCGATTGTCGCCGGCGCATTAGCCGACCTGGTTTTCTTGCCTGCCGTTTTGAAGGTGTTTCCGAGCTTTGTTCTCAATGCAGGCCCCATCAAATCGCACGGTCGTAAAGCAAAAGTTCTGCCGCTGGGTTTGCCGGCCAACACGAGCGCAAAAGAAAAGGCCGCGGTCGCGGCTGCGATCGTTGCGTGCTTGATGATTACGTTTACGTCAAATCCGGCAGCGGCGGCCGGCAAAGCCACCGACGAAGCCAGTCAGCTTTTGAATCAGGTGCGTGCCAACGTTGAATCAAAATCCGATGAAGCGAAGGTGACGTTAAAAACGACCGAGCCCAATGGCGACACGCAGACTCGCGATATTCGGATGCGGTCGATGCGCGATAGCGAAGGTTATAAGGCACTCGTGCGCATCGAAGCACCCGCAGACATCAAGGGCACATCGCTCTTGGCAGAAGTGAAAGGCGGCAATCAAGATCAATGGCTGTACCTGCCGTCGACGAAACAAGTGCGTCGTGTTGTGAGCGGTAAGAAATCGGCCGGCGTTCTGGGGTCGGAACTGAGCCCTGAAGATCTCAATGCCGACGCGTTGAAAAACGCCTCAGCGAAATTGACAAAAAAAGATGCGAACAACGCCTGGATCGAAGTGAAGCCCGATGCGT
>JAYTHQ010000204.1:0-4375 GCA_043732445.1 Bdellovibrionales bacterium
TTACCCGACCCGTCTTGCACGTTAAAAAACGCCGCTTTACCCATCGGGCGTTTCGTCATGAGACGCCCGCCGATAGTGAACGACGTGGTCTCAAGTGACTGACCGACTTCAAGTTTTGAGTCGTACTCGAGCTTGATTGCGCCCGCGTGGGCGTTGCGCTCAAAGGAATGCGGATAGGGATCAATGCCCGCACTTCGAAGATCGTTTAACTTCTTTCTCTTCTCAACACGGAGCGGGTTTTCACGTTCTTCACCGTGAGCAGTTTCGTGCGTGAGCGCGGTCGTAAGACCTGAAGTGCTGTCTGACATTTAGTTTCCTTGAGCGAATGCGTCTTGCACGCGGTGAAGAAGTTCGATGGCTTCGGCTTTCGGGCGTTGAAAAGCGTTGCGCCCCATGATCGAGCCAAAGCCCCCGCCGAGTGCAATCTCTTTCACTTCTGAAATTAATTCGTTCGTCGTTTTTGTTTCTCCGCCCGAGAAAATCACGATGCGGCGACCAGCGAAGCACGACTGTACAACGTGCCGAATTCGTTCGGTCATCGAGTCGACTTTGATTTTCTCAGAGTCGTAAACTTTGCGAGCCGCCTCTTGCTCGAGGTGCGACGACGGCGGTTTGACCTTAATGATGTGGGCGCCGAGTTGACACGCGATCTGCGCGCCGTAAGCGATGACATCGATCGCCGTTTCGCCGGCTTTCGAGAGCTGCTCACCGCGAGGGTACGACCAAACAATGACGGCCAGACCTGCGCGCTTAGCCTCATCGGCTGCGTGCGCGATTTCTTCATACATTTGTTTGCGGTCGGCTGAGCCCGGGTAAATCGTAAAACCGATGGCGGCACATCCGAGGCGAAGCGCATCTTCAACATTTGAAGTGAGCGCCGAGATTGGCGTTGACGAACTATAGAGTGAATCAGAATTGTTTACTTTCAAGATCAAAGGAATATCGCCCGCGTAATCGCGCGCAACGGCCTCCATGAATCCGAGAGGTGCCGCGTAAGCATTGCAACCCGACTCGATCGCGAGCTCGATGTGATAACGAGGATCGTATCCGGCTGGGTTTTTCGCAAAACTGCGCGCGGGGCCATGCTCGAAGCCTTGATCGACCGGGAGAATCACGAGCTTGCCTGAGCCGCCGATACGGCCGTGGTTCATGAGGCGAGCCAGATTGGCGAGAGTTCCTGGATTATCGGCGCCGTACCAACTTAAAATTTCGCGAACTCGAGGTGTCATGAAGGTCTCCTGAAAAAGGTCGATGCCAACAGCATCGTCCGAAGCGCCACTAAGCTAACGAGCCCCCGTGTTTAAATCAAGAATGGCGGGGTATTAGCTAAGCGACGAGCCCATATTGCCCGCCGCGTTGACTTAAGCCTTTCGCCCATGACAAGGTCGCCGGCATGACAAACGCCATAAACCCAACCGAAGCCCTCTATGTTCGCGCTGAAATGACGCCGAATCCGCAAACTCTGCGATTCGTGACCAACCAGACTCTCACCGAACAGCCTACCGATTTTAAAACCGTCAACGACACAGTCTCGGCACCGCTGGCGCGAAAACTTTTTGGCTTTCCTTGGACACAAGCCGTTTACATCGGGCGCGACTTTGTCGCCGTCACCAAGCAAGAGTGGGTCGATTGGGAAACGCTGGCCGAACCTTTAGCAGGTCTGATTCAAGAGCATCTCGAGCGCGGCGAAGTCATCATGCAGCCTCGAGTAACAGCGATCGATTCCGCTTCCGAGGGTGCCGTTGGCGATAGCGACGACGTTCGCACGATTAAAACGATTCTCGACCGCGAAATTCGTCCGGCCGTCGCGCTCGACGGCGGCGATATCGTTTTTCATAAGTTCGAGGACGGCGTTGTTTATCTCTATATGCAAGGCGCCTGCGCAGGCTGCCCGAGCTCGACGATGACCCTCAAAATGGGCATCGAAACTCGGCTCAAAGAAATGGTCCCGAGTGTTCGCGAAGTCGTTTCGATTTAGATCGAAACGCGGATAGCAAAAAGCAGTGCGCGAGCTGACGTCAGAGATCGGCCCCAAGATTTGCAGCCGGCACTTGCGAGAGATGGGCACTTTTTTAGCTGGGCCAAACGCAGAGCTGCAAAACATCAGACGCTAGAGCGACATCGTTCTCTACGACTGACCAAAGATCATCATTTAAATAATCGACGGCCGGAAGCTCAGGATTCACGGACAATTCGGGCCAAGCTCGTGGAGCGAGAGTCCGTGAAGACGAAAGAAACTGGCTCGGCCCCCAAGACTTTCTTTGATTCTTTTATCAACTAGAATCTGATCTGAGCCGGTAGGGAGGCGGGGGTACTCCCGCCAACGTTAATCAGAAGCACCGACCGAATTCAAAATTCATCGCGCTTTGGCATTGAGAACGAGGCCGCGCCGTCAGCGTACTCAGTGTTGGACAGCGAAAAACTACTTTGCCCAGCGAACTTTGACGGTCGCTGTTTCGATCGATTCGACTTCGGTCACGACGCGAGTCATGACGTCGTGGGCAAAGTCCTTCGCATCGTAACCGAATTCTTTTAACGCTGCGGTTTTGACGGGTGTACCTTCGTTCGTCACGTTGACCGCGAAGTGAATCAGCGCTGAGACCGGCGTTAGCGTCGCGATCGAAATCGAAAGCTTGCCGTCACCGTAAAAAATATCGTCGCCGTCTCGGCTAAAATGTGCGGCGATCTCGTCGTCACCGACGTGCGTTCGGCACACCTCCATGACAATTGCGGCCATTAGGCGCTGAAGCGCCACCGCTCCGAACAGCTGCGTCTCGAAACGCTCAATGATAAAGTGAACCATGCGTGCGCCCGCTATCGTTTCGCCTGCGAGCAGATCTTCGCCGTCGATCATGTGTTCAATTGAAATATCACAGGCCCCGACCCACGACACAATCGACGTGCCTTGCACTTTGTGATCGAGATACGCAAACAGTGAGCGGAGCTGCGACCCGTCGTAAGCAAATTCTTTTTCAATAAAGTAGGATTTCACTTTGCCTCTTTCATAGCGCGCTGAAAGCGCTGACACGACTCACACGTGCCGCACGCCTCGGCACCCGCCAAGTAACACGGCCACATCAAGTCAAACGGCGCGCCAAGTTCTCGGCCACGTCGCACGATCTGCGTTTTATTTAACTTGGTTGTGTAGCAGACGGCTTCGACATGATTTGAAGTAGAAAACTTAAAAGCGCCTGAGAGCGCATCGAGAAAGCCTTGCGTATTATCGGGAAAAGTCGCGCCCTCTTCGATGTTAAAACCCGGGACGACGACTCGGGCACCCAAGCCCTCGGCAAACGCGGCGCCGATATTTAAAAAAATCCCGTTTCGGTTCGGGACCCAAACAGCCTTTGCTGTTTCGGCCGATTGCTTCATATCGTCGATCGAAATATCAGAGCCCGTCGGGACTTCGTTTGAGCGATTGATCAACGATGTTTTCGTGAACGCACGAAACCACGTGAGGTCTAAAACTTGATGTGCGACCCCTGCTAAACGAGCGATCGCGGCTGCGCGCTCGACTTCGCGAGGCGCCGCTCGTTGGCCATAATTGAAAGTGAGAGCGAGAAGAACGCGGGTTTTTTTGCGGGCCTCGTAGAGATTCACCGTCGAGTCAAGGCCGCTCGAGAGAAGAACGACCGAGCCGACGTTGTCAGAATCAGAAGAAGAGCTCATGACGAATTAAAGAGACTTTGTCGGTGACGCTTTTTTCTTAGCTTTCGGTTTCGAGGCGTCCGCGAGTGATGTCGAGGCAACAGCCGGATTTGCCGTGACGACTATTCCCGACGCTTTCTCCTCGGGAGAATCTTCGAGCGACTCAAGCTGCTCGCCGACTTCGGCTTCGGTTGCGCCTTTCGCAGCTCCTGCGAACGACATTTTAGGAATTTTCAATTCTTTCAACCACGTTGGCGAGTACGGCTTGGCTGCGACTTGCGAGCGAACGTCTTCGGCGATTTCGGTTGCGCGCTCGAGAACGCGGCGACCGACCGTTTGGATGAGATCTTGAGGCTCTTTCAAGTTGTAGCCCTTGTGTTCAAGGCCCAAGAGCACATCGTCGATGCTCTTGCGCGCCGTCGTGATTTTTTCTTGTGCGCGCTCAGCGGCCGCTTGTGCGCGAGCTGCTGTCGGTGACTTCATCGCGGAGGCGATGGTTTTTTCGAGTGTGCGCTCGAGAGTCTTTTCGATTTTTTCGAATCGTTTTCCGATTTCTTGCTCGATGGCTTCGCGCCCCGGAAACTCACTGAATGTCGCCATAAGTCCACTCCCTTACAAGGTAAAACCAGCGGAAACCTATCACGACGACCGAAGGTCGGACACCAGGAATTGAAGGTTCTTTTGTCCGTTGAAGTAGTTCCATTGAGGCTCGACTAAAACATCTACC
>JAYTHQ010000205.1:0-4364 GCA_043732445.1 Bdellovibrionales bacterium
ATTCAAGTCTAATTTGATTGCTCGTAAATGTGTTTGTGAGCGAAGTTTGATACTCCGGGTGTCTCACACGGAGCCGTTAGGCCATGACCGTCGAATCGATGTTAGTGAACACGTTTTCTTTCATTGCCTGGCGATCCATGACCGTGACGACCGTGCTATTTTTCACGCTGACGATCAACGCGCTATTCTCGGTCAGGACCAGCGTATCCTTTGAACCCTTTGCCGCAGCTTTTGCGACCGCGCTTTCAATTGATTTCATTTGCTCAGGTGAATAAGTGATGCCGCGTGAGTGCATTCTCTCGATCGAATGATTCGAAAATTTCAATGCAGACGCGCTGGCAGCGCCGTTTGGCATCTGCGCACGGATTTGCCCGAGCTTCGTCGTTTCGTTTGCACCTGACGGTTGTAAAGCTTCACCGAGTGCGCTTTTAAAGTCGAGTGCGCTCGCACTCCCAGGCGCATTCGAACCCGCGGCGGGTTTTTGTAAACCTTCAGTTGGCTTTGTCGAGCCAAGGCTGGTTGTTCCGGGTAAATTCATCAGCGCCATAGGCTCATTTCATTTCTTTCGCCAAAGTGTTCATGAGGCCTTGTGACATTGGGACGTCGGCGATGTTGCCGATCTTTGACAGATCGACATCTTCAGCTGGTGGAATATCTGCGTCGGCTAAGACTGGTTCGCCGGATTTTGCTTTCATGACCGGAGATTTCGCGAGATCTGCTTTGGGTGGCTCAGCCTTGTGTTCAAGCGGAAGGCCTTGCGCAGCTTTCGCCATCGTCGTTTGCATCGGTCCGGGTTCGGCCGACAGTGCGCCGGCTTTTAACGGAACTGGCCGTGCACCCTGACCGACGTCTTCGCCGCCCGCCTCCTCGATTTTCTTCACTTCGCTCATGCGAACCGATTTCTTTCCGACCATCAGGATCGGACCTTCTGCACCGAAATTCATTCCGGTGATACGGCCTTCGAATGTCGTCTTCGCGTAGATCTTTTGGTTCGCAGAACTTTTTGCTTCGATCGCGAACTTGTAATCGCCTGCGCGCGCCGGTGTTCCGTCTTCTTGAAGGCCATTCCACTCGACCGTGTTCTGACCCTTTTTCATGTTGGCCATTTGCAATGTACGAACAAGGTTGCCCGCCGCATCTTTGACCGTGATCTTTGCCGACGCCGCGTCACCCATCAGATCAAAGCTGAAGTCGTGCTTCGTATCGCCTTTGATCCGTGTGCAGGCCGCGCCGTCGCCGCTCACCTTTTTACCGATAAATGCGAGGGCTTGGTAATTACCCGCTGGGGCCGACGCTTGCTTCAAGCCTTCGATGCCCGTGTTGATGTTGCTTAACTGTTCAAGCGACGAGAACTGGGCAAGCTGAGCTGCCATTTCATGCGACGGAGTTGGATTCGTCGGATCTTGGTTTTTCATCTGCGCGAGCATCATTTTCATGAACGCGTCTTTTCCAAGTTCGGCATTTCCGGTGCCACGAGCTTTTTTTGTTGGGTCGATCCAATTCGGATCGGCGACCTTGTTCAACACGGCGCCCATGTCTTGATCGCCGAACGCTTTTTTGAATTCTTCAGCGCCCTTCATTCCGTTGCCATCAGACTTTACGCCCGAGTCACCGTTTTTCGAAAAAGTCGATGTCCCGCGTTTCACATTCATTACGCCCATGGCACTCCTGTTTGCAAAGTCTCTGACTTTGCGGGGCTCGCAACACGTGCTCGCCCCAACTCTTGTTTTACGCTACTAAGTTCAAACGTTTCGAATCGTCCGACCGTGATTTCGCAGAAGCTCTCGCGACCGCTTCGGGCTGAAGCTGATCCGGGCTCTTCTGTTTATTGTACGAGCGCCATCCGTTGTTCTCAAGCATCCCTTGACGGAAGCCCTGACGTTCTTCGCGGAATTGGCCCATGAAATCCGAGGCAAACTGACGGGCCTGCTCGCGCGCGTGCTCTTGAGAGCCTTTCTGATCCATCTGATTCTTTACGTCGTTTCCGACGTCAACACTCAGACTCTGAACTTTTAATTCATGCGCAGCTAGACTCGACTTAAGTTCGCTCAAGCCTTTTTCCAGAAGATGTTTTGCAGACTCACTCTCGGTCAACATCTGAACATTCACTTGCCCGTTTTCAACATTCACTCGAAGTTGAATTGCGCCCATGCCTTCAGGCTTCATTTCCATCTTCATCTCGCCGCCGCCGCGTTTGATCATGATCTGCGCTTGCTTGATCAGCTCGCGCACGTTGTCTTGTTCATCTTGCGACGTCGCTTGCCGATTCAACATCATTCCCGAAGGACCCATCATCGCCGGGCGAGCCGCCCCGCCCGCGATCGGAGTCTGGCCCTCAAGAACAGCTGTTGGATCGTTGGCGAGATCAACGGACTTGCCCGCACTTTGCGTTTCAACCTCACCTAAATCGACATCCTGCTCTTTGAGCTCTTTGGACATCTCTTTGGCGAAGGCCGAGTCCAGAGTCGACTTACCACCAACGCTCTTGGCCGATGTTTCGCCCGCCTCTTTACCGAGGAAAGAGAGATCCATCTGCCCGTCAGCGCCAGCCGAGTTCGCCGCACCTGTCAGCGGATTTGCTGAGGCCATCAGTCCGGCCAAGGTCGCGTTTAAATCTGCCGTGGCCTGACCGGTTTCGCCGTTTGCACCAGGCACAGACTCTTTCATCGCGTCCGCCATCATCGCGTTAGCACCTAAACCATTTTGCGAAGATTGCTCAGAGACCTCTCGCCCATCGGTTTTCGAACGCATCAGTTTCGCGAGTTCGACATCCATGGAGTCAACAGCAGCCTGAGCTTTTTTCGGCTCACTCGCCGCGCCACCTTTTCGGAAGAACGACTTATTCAGATCATCGATGGAAGAGTTCAACTTGCGAAGAGACGCATCACGCGGGCTCATCACGTCGAAATTCACACCCTGATCCAGACCGGCCACGCGCTCATTCAAAAGCGAAGCACCCGTTGTCGATAAGAGCTCTTCATAAAGCGCCGTTGCCTTTGCCTCTTGTTTTGGCGAAAGATCGAGCGCCTTCATGAGTTGACCCATCGATTGCTCAGGCGGCGCCTGCAGAGCCTTATCATCGAGTTGCGCAAATGCCTTCAAAAGCTTCTCGGGCGGAATTCCCAATTCACTTTGCATCTTGGCGACGAATTTCTCCATCGCTTCTTGGCGAGTCAGACCCTCGGTGTCTTTCTCTGACGCTAGCAAATCTGCAGTCTCGCCGGCAGCCGAGCCCTTGGCCGCGACGGCTTTACCGTTTTGCCCAAGCGCAGCCTTCGAGAAGAAGTCCGGGAGTTTCAATTCTTGAGAATCCGAACCTTTCGGATTCTCAATCACGATCGGAGCTTCATCATCTGACGAGGCTGGCGAGCGTGAGGACGGTAGAGACGGTGACGCGTGTGCCGGAGGAAGAGTGGCCGAATTAACAGATAGACGATCATCTCGATCGTCTTTCTGGTCGTCACGCTCATCGCGCTCAGACTTTACGTCTGACGCCTTCTCTCTCTTCCGAACTTCGTCTGCTTCTGTCGCATCGGCCCCTGGCCGACGCTGCCGAAGTCCTCGCCATCCTGGCTCCGGTCCTTCGGATTTCTTGGCTACTTCTCTGTCAGAAGTTCTCTGTAAATCCTTCTCGCGCTCAGCTGATCGATTTTCTTCGCGATTCGTATCGCGACCAGAATTTTTTCGATCATTGCGATTTGGATTCTCAGGTCGTTCCGACTTTGCGCCTATTAGCTGATCAGCAAAGTTACTTGTCTCTGCTCTCTCAGTTTTCTGCTGGGGCTTTGGGGCCGGCAGAGGGCGCGTCGTGTCTACGCTGAGTCCCTTTATCAAGTTGCATACTCCTTCCTAGTGTAAGCAATCTGCTCAATTGTAAAACCAAAAACTAACTCTTCATTCCTCTTTCGCGTCATCGGCTTCGGTAGAAGACGGCGACCGCTGATAACCCGTTAACAATTCCGAAAGTCGACGGGCCTTTTTTGGATCTAACGCGTTCATAATTTCGGCTGCGCTTTTCTTTTTCATCTTGTCCATCACTTCAACGGCAAGATCCTCATTTAATGACTCTATCACTTTTGCGGCCTGTGGAGGCTTCATGGTCGAGTAGAACTGGACGAGCTTATCAACTTTTTCTTGATCGACCGCGACTCGAGTCTTGAGCGTCTTGGAAATATCTGACCGCATGGCTTCGAGCTGTTTGATTTTACCGTCTAGCTCGAGCTTCTGCTTTTGCAGTTCCTCTTCGAGCTTATTCAAGTCGACTTCGCGGAGATCGAGCTCTTTTTTCCGGTCATTTAACTTGTTGAAAAAACTGAGCTCGTCGTTCGACCACGTCCGGAAGTCAGGCGGTGGCTCACTCTTAA
>JAYTHQ010000206.1:0-4318 GCA_043732445.1 Bdellovibrionales bacterium
ACCATCATCGCGCGACCGCGTTCACCCGATCCATCCGACTCGACCCATGAAACGAGCTTCGGAAGATTCGGCATGTTCGAGGCCCAGATTTTTAGGAAGCGCTGACGGAAGCAATCTGGATTCAATTTCAAATTTCCGAGCACGTCTCTAACTCTGTTCGGAACAGCGCACGACTCTTCGAGCTGGTGGTAGACTCTGTCGGCTAACTTTCCGCCAGCGGTCACAACGTGGAGCCACTCGACGCCTTGTTGAAGACCCATCCGCTCACTGCCGTCAGATGACGACATAAAAATCGCGTTCTCCATGAACGTGCGAATGCCCGCCTGGTTTGATCGAATATCGATGTAATTCAAATCATGACCGACGTCGCGAAAATCGAGGTAGGCCTCTTGCACTTCGGCTTCAAGCAGACCCGAGATGTTATCGGCCGACACTTGGTCGTGAGCCCACCCCGCTAAGACAGTTGATAAGATGACGCGGTAAAGATTCAGCGTGTTAAGATCACTTTTCTTCAGCGCCGGAAGTTCTTTTCTCGGCACGACGATCAACCGACCTTCGTCGTCGTGAGCTGGCGGACGGCCTCTCGACAAAAACAAAGTGAGCTGCGCTTGCGCGCGCTGTGCAATTAAAAAGCTCGCAGGATCCTGATAGAGCTGACGATCAAGTTTACGGGCCGCTAAGCGGGACCCGACTTGCGAAATCGCCACCGTCGCTTGGCCCGACATCGCCTGATTCACGAGCTCTTGCCCCGTCATCCAGTCGGTCATAATCGCGCGCAAACGAGCCAGCTGCTCCGTTCCGAAGTGAAGAGACTGACGTTGCCAATTCTCGTAAGCACGGCCATAAAAAAGTTTGCCGAAAAGGACTGGCAACAGATTCTTTAACGTCGTTGTCGAAAGACCAATTTGAACCAAAGACTTTGCCGGCAACGCAGCGATCAGTTTTTCAAAAGTTTCATTCGGGATACTTCCCCCATGCGCGTCGACCGCTGCGCCCAGAAGGTCAAGACTTTCGCGTATCGATGACTCAAAGATCGGAAAATCCCGACCCAAAATCTCGTTGTTACCCGAGAAGTTGTATTTCGCGCGAAGCGAAACGTTCCACGCTTTCGATATCGTCCGAATTAGCGGCGCCCACTCGTGACTCCGCAATTGATTCGGTTCGCCAGCAAGTATCAGGACCTTGACCGATTCCGCCAACGGAATCCAGTTTTCAACCGAATCATTCTCAAGACCGAGCTTGTGTGCGCTTTTGAGCAGATCGCTAAATGCAGACTCGGGTCGGCCGTCATCGTTGGCTTCTAATTCGCCGGCGATCAAATCTAGAATTTTCGAGAGGGAATTGCGCGCAGTCGTCACTTGGTCGACCGTCGCGCTTGAGACGGCAAAAAGAAGAAGCGGAATGTTTGGCGTGACCTCAATTAAGAGAGGTCGCGTACGCAACAACAGCGACTTAAAGCGCGCGAGTTCATCTTTCGTGACGAGATCATTCGCGCCGCCAAAGAGAATCTGCTTAATGCGAAGAATTTCTTCGGTCTCCGCGAGGGTATGCCCGGCGTTCGGTGAATCTGGAGCGGTGAGCATATCCGAAATAAACTCTGACAATTCGCCTTTTGTGTAAATAGATTTTGTTTGACCCTTCACGCGGTCGGTAAATTGGTCGATCGCTTTGACGGCGCAGTCGACGCTGACGCCGATATCCGTTTGGCCATCTGCAAGCCAGGATTTAACGTTCGCGGGAATCTCTTTCACGCACGCCGCATTTTGGATCCGAAGTGGCTTCGGATCGTCGGCCCTCGGCCCGAACAAATAGCTACAGCCGACGGTCGTAAAGACGACGCACGAGGCGGCAAGCCAGCTGATGAAGTTCGAACGCACAGGTGTCCCTCCAGAAGGGGCTTTATCATCGAAGCCACCAAGGTGTGCAAGGGAGGTTCCACTTAAGATTCGGGGGCTGGCCATGGGTTCGAGATCAGGTCGGATATAAGCGACCTCGGTCATCAGACCTGTCGTTTTTTCCTTACGATCCGAAAATTTACGAAGTCAGGCTGAATTAATGAACCGAGACAATCTCGTATTCACGTGTTTCTTTACCCGTATCGACAAGCGCTAGATCGCCGGCATGCCGGCCCATCAGCGCTTCGCCCATCGGCGATTTTGGCGTGATGATCTGAATTGGTAAACCTTGAAAATTGATCGTCATTCCGCCGCCATTGGGAAGCAGAAAGCACCACGAGATTTTGCCATCATGATCGAGTTCAACCAACGCAGTCGCCGTTATCGGCGATTCTTCATTGAACGATTTGATGTCGAGAAACCGCACGGTCAAAATAAATTGCTCGAGCTCGGCAACCCGCTTGGCTTGGGCTCCGGCGAGATATGAAGCTTCGAGCCCCCGCGTGTCGTATTGATCTTCAGCCTGACTCTCTTGATGAGTCGCGGCCTCGTAAGTGTTGCGTGCCGCTTGCGCTAGAGCCACGCGCTCCGCTTCCAGCTTTTCGATGATCTTTTCGACGAGAGCCTTTTTATCCATAACGAGAGCTTAAACTGAAACGACGGACTCCGAAAAGAAAAAACCCGAGGCGTGATCGCCTCGGGTTTTAGAGTTCCAACTTTTTTGTCTGCCTTCAGGGCGCGCAGAACGGAAGAGTCGGCTGGACTTGGCAGATCACGTCGCACAACTGCTGATCACCCAGCGGGCAGCTGCCTGGCTGACCTGGAGTTCCGCCACCCGGGGGCTGAGGGCCAGGTCCAGGGGCTGGCGTCGAAGTTCCGTCGACGACGCTGATCGTGAGCGAAACCGCCGAGCTGCCAACGCCGTCTTTGACCGCAATCGTGGTGTCACCTTTTGTCGTTGCCTTGAACGTACCGTCGGCTGCAATCGAACCGATCGCTGGGTTTGCGACCGTGTACGAGTACTTGCCCGCGCCGTGAACGCCCGAGAACTTCATCGTGTCGCCAACTTTGATCGTCGCGGCTGCAGGCGCGAGGAAGAGACGCTTTGCCAAGAGTGCATCGACCGCGGCAAACGCATCAACGCGGCAGTTACAGGCCGTCTCAATGTTCACCTGTGCGCCAGTTGATTGCAAAAGCGCGCGAGTCTGGACACCAGTGAGTGTCGCATCTTGCGAAAGCAAGAATGCCACGAGACCCGAAACGAGCGGCGTCGCCATCGAAGTACCCGACAGATTGTCATACTTATTGCCCGGAAGCGTGCTCATGATCGCATCGCCTGGAGCTGCCAAATGAACAGTGCGCTTACCGTAGTTTGACCAGTAAGGCTTACCGTCGGTTGCGTCTGAAGCGGCAACAACGATCATGTTCGGGAAACCCGAATTTGCAGGATAAACTTCTGTACTGTCGTTCGATTTGCCATCGTTTGCAGCCGCAGCCACGAAGATGATGCCAGCATCGTCGGCGCGTTTGACGGCGTCAATGAGCGGACCTGCTTGCGAACGCGCCACAGATGCGCCCCACGAAGCTGAAATCACACGGACATGCTTTTGAATAGCGAAGTCGATCGCTTTAATTCCGTTGTTCAAATCACCTGAGCCATTTTCATCGAGGAAACGAATTGGCATGATGGAAACTTCGGGGCTGATCCCGATCGTTCCGCCTTGGACCAAACCAGTTGCGCCGATGATGCCTGAGCAGTGCGTGCCGTGCCCTGGGTTGCCTTGTGCACTTGTTTTATCCATTGGATCAGCCGAGTTGCTGATGAAGTCGAAACCCGTCACCATGTTTGGCGCCAGAGACTCGTGCTTGTAGTCAGCGCCCGTGTCGATCACGGCAACGAGAGTGTTGCGCGATCCGCGGTTGCCTGCGCGCGTCCACGCCTGTTCGGCGTTTACTTTTTTGATAGCCCACTGATCTTTTAAGACAGCTGGATTGAAAGGTGCTGCGTAAGCATGCACGCGAACGTTCGGAGTCACCGACTCAACGTTCGGATTCGACAAAATCGCGGCGAGCGCTTGCGCCTCGTACGTCGGATCGATTTTGACTTTTAGGAGCCGACCGAACGGATTATGATCCGCGACAGCTATGTGTTGCATGACTCCGACACTCGCCATTGAGACGAACGACTGGCCACGATATTTAACGAGATATTCTCCCGGAATTTGATCTCCGGCAAACGATACACTTGAAAACAAAACGACAGAAGCAGTGAGCCCCATCACCAACATGGCAATCCGTTGCCTAATACGCATAAATGTCCCCTCCAAAATGGAAAATATAGTGACGAAAGTCAGGTTAGTCTGGACCAAGGAAGTGGCAACGATGATTTACACTTTCTGCAGCGCAGTTAAAAAGACTAGACC
>JAYTHQ010000207.1:0-4310 GCA_043732445.1 Bdellovibrionales bacterium
TTTTCGCCGCTTTCAAGCTTGCGAGTGTAGTTCGTCGCGACACTAAACCGACAATAGGCTTTGCCCGCCTTCGACGTTCGCATTTCAGGATCTGCACCCAATCGACCCATAATCATCACGTTATTGATTCCGTTCATTTCCTCAAACCTCCCAAAAAATTGATCTTTGAGAAAATGAAAAGCAACCTTCATGCGAACCCAGAAAGCAAACGACGCAACTCACGCGCGAGCCCCACTCCGCGAAGCGGACACCGCGAAGGTAGCAGCTGTAATTTCTTGAAGCTGCTAACCTCGGCTAGAGGCCGAAGCCGATGAACGGAAAGACGCCGTTCGGATTTAATGTTTTGTCGAGGCCGGTGTAGGCGCCGACGACGAACTGCACTGGTAAGAAGTAGAAGAGCGTTGTGTCGATTTTTAACTCGGCGCCGGTGCCGAGGTGAAAAGTGCCGAGGCGTTCGGACTGATAGCTTTTTAAGCTAGCCACGTACGATCCTCCGTCGAGCGTGATCGCGTCGACGAAGAGGGCCGCGTGAAGACGCCGGAAAAAAATCGGGTACGACCCGATGCCCTGATACCGATAAAGAATTGGAAATCGATATTCGGCTGTGCCGGCGACCAGGCTTCGTCCCAGAAAAACGCCCGAATCGTATCCGCGCATGACGAACGCGTCTTGGATCAAACCGTTTTGGTAATTACCACCGACCGTGCTTCGGCCCAAGAGCGAACTCTTTAAGTCGGGTGCGTAGGTGCCGTTTAAGAAAAACGCCAGGACATGACGATCTGGTAAAATGAAGCCTGAGAAAAATTTCGAAGCCGAGATATCAGTTTGATCGTAACCGATGCTACCGAGCGGTTCGAAATAGCGCGCCTGCCCGAGGACTAGCGAACCGCCTTTTTCAGGTGAGATTTCATAACCGCGCTGTTCAACATTCGTATACCCAAGTGTCAGGCGCGCACCGCTACGAATAGTCGAGGTGCCAAGAATATCGGTCTGCAGATATTGCCAGCCAAGACTTCCGCGGTAGTGATTGTTCAACTGCGGCAGAAAAAACGAACCCGAAAGTCCACCCGCGACCGTCTGGCGTGTGGTGTTCAAGCTGTAAAGAAATTCATTAATATCTTGGCCGATCAAAGTGATCGGAACAGGCGTTGTCGAATTCGTGTAGGAGCCAAACGCACTCGGCTTTTTTGACAAACTATCGTATGCGCCGGTGAGGGAATATCTGTGGAGCCCGACAGGATCTGCGCCCGACGTTGTCGCTTCGGCGTAGACTCCGCCCGGCAGCAAATACGCAAACGGAAGCCAGTACTTCGGAAGGAGATAATGCGACGGATGATAATCGCTCTGTTCCATCGGCGTTAAAACTTGCGGCTGCGAAAGCCCGGGATAAGCGGTATCGATCAGTGGCGGAACGTTCGGCGGAACCGCCGGCATCGCTCGTGACTCAGCGTCGGTTTCTGCAAAAAGTGCCGCGCCCGAAGCCTCAAGACGCGAAAATAAAACATCGCCGGTCGTCGCGTCGACGGCGCCGTCGAGAATTTTCGTTGTCGTGTTTGTCAGGGCGCGCGCCGACTTCAACTGAGCGTCGGCCAAATATAAATTCGTAACACCAGTCTTGTCTGACATAAATAAAAGTCCGCGCGTCGTCATTTCCGGAAAGTGCACCGGCGCAAACGAAGTCAAGACATCGGTGGGTGGACTGGCTGGTGTGAAAAGACCATGAGCGTCTTCGGTCAATTTCATTTCACGCAAAAATTCTTTGCCGTCACCTTGGCGTTCGGAAAACACAATCATCGTTGGCGAGACAAACGTGGGACTCGAAATGCGTGTCTCGATTGGCGGCTCATAAAGAACGCGGTCGTCTTTTGCGTCGAGATGCGCGACCGCGAGCCTCGTTGAACCAGGCGTATTCTGCACAAACACGAGTGCGCGACCGTCGGGCGACACGACCGGTTCACGTGCGCGGAGGCCGCGGCTCAATTTTTTGAGTTTACACTTTTTCTGATCGGCGACCAGCGTACAGCTCCAGAGATCGGAGTAAGCGTAGTAGCGATTGACGGTGTCGACCGAGTCAAAAATAAAACCGCTCGAGTCGGGGAGCCAGCTCACGCGGTTAATCTCGGCGCTCTCGACCAGCTGATTTGGCTTTTGACTGAGAGTTGCAAACGATCTCTTCACGTCGCTCCGCTCAATCATTTGAATCAAGTTATCGGTGTTATGCGCCTGGGAAACATAAACTAATTTTGTTCCATCGGGAGAAATCGCGGGCGAGCGCGTGTAGTACCCATCGCGCGCGACCAGTTTTTCCTTTTGGGGGCTCGCGCTGTTGATCAGCGCGACTTGTTCGAGCGTGCGTTTCTCGACGCGGTCGTAAACGTCGTCGAGAAGGCTCTGCCACCCGATATGAAGTCTGTCGATCAGAGGCCCATCAATAAGAAATGGAATCCGGCGCGAGTAGGCTGTGTTGAGATCGCCGATGATTTGATCCCCTGCGCGTCGCGTGAGCTCGTCCCAAATCAAAGCGCCCATCAAGTAAGGTCGGTTGCCGCCAGGAAATTCTGGGATTGATTCGTTAATCCGCCCGATGTCTTCGCCGCGAAGTTTGCCTTCGATTGCCATCGCGCGCGCGATCGAGAGAAAGCCACTCGAGCGCAGCCTGCCGTATTTTGAATAGCGTGTTTCCATCTCGACGGCGAGACCCTCAGAATACCAGCGAGGCAAAAGAACGTTCGGGCTCACGATCGATCCGAAAACCCAGCGCAGTGGTTTGAAGATTCCGTTCGCGGGAGCAAAGTTGAGGATGTGCGTGTATTCGTGCGTAAGAAGTTCTTGCGACCAGTTCCCATAATCGCCGACGACATCGTTTGTGAGCGGCAAAACTGGGTACGCCATAATGAGTGAATACGGCCAAGGGGTGGCCGATCCGTTGGCTAAATCGGTCGAGTCATCGACGTAAATAACGGTTTTTTCAGGCCAGACTCCGAAGGCAAGAGCCACGGCAGCGAACGCGTTCTCGGCGTCGGCTGCATAAATGCGCCCCAATTGCTGCTGCTTTGAGTCATAGATCACCGTAAAGTGAGGTGTCTCGATCGTGGACCAACGCGTGTTCGGATCGCTCGCAGAAACGGCAAAGCCGGTGAAAAAAACCGCGCATGCGACGACAAGCCGTAAGCGGGCCGAGATTGACCAACCCCACGATGAACAAATCTGCAAGACAAGGGAGAACAGCGGCACCAGAGAACCTTCCGAAACAGACGTGAGTGTTCGTGAATTTTGCGGGCAAAAGTTTGACAAAGTCATCTCGCGTTTTGGACAATCGTCCGGTCCTTCAAAATTCAGTCTCTATCATCAGGAGTCGACATGCGTTTCAATTCACTCACTCTTCGTAAGCTCGGAACTCTCGTGGCGGTCATCGGCTTGTCACTCACTTTGGGAGCAGGCTGCAGCCGACCGAAACGCACAGACGCGAACGGCGCTGATTCGGCTTCGGGCAACATCAACGGTCAAGACAACACCCCAACAATCGCCGACAAAGATATTTCGACAGATCCGATGGGTTCGGACAGTGGCAAGATCAACGGTCTCGACACCGTCTTTTTCGATTACGACAAGGCGGCTCTGACGTCGTCGGCCCGCACGAAGCTTGCTGCCAACGCCGCATGGATCAAAGGCAACCCGAACTACACTATTCAAATCGAAGGTCACACCGACGAGCGCGGTTCGGTTGAGTACAACCTCGCACTCGGTGAGCGCCGTGCGAAATCGGTAAAGTCATACCTTGAAGGTCTAGGCGTTGAGTCAAAACGGATGACGATCATCAGCTACGGCGAAGAGAAGCCTCTCGTTGCCGGCGACAACGAAGCTGCGTGGTCAAAGAACCGTCGCGCAAACTTCGTACCGCTGCAATAAGGTCTGTTGTGATTGCATCAGTGCCGCCGATGCGTCAGTCGCAGCAAGTGCACTTTCCATTTTCGTTTTGGAAGGTTCAGTGAGCTTGGTAAAGCGAGTTGTCTTCATCGGCATTTTTGTTTTCACGGCGAGCGGCTGTGTGACCTCGGTGCCGGTCGAGGAGTACTCCTTGGCGCGAGCGGCTTACGACGCGGCTAAAGACGCCGAAGCCCTTCGCTATGCTCCAGCCCTCTGGTATAATGCCGAACAGTCGTACCGCGAAGGTCAGCGCGCTTACAAAGAGCGCCGCTATTCCGACGCCGAAGCTGATTTCAAAGACGCAACGAAGGCGGCTGAAAAGGCCGAAAATGCAGCGCGAGTCGCGCGGCACCAAGCGGGCGATCTGTAACGGGGAGACGTAT